>JBOGIE010000055.1:0-12604 GCA_050742435.1 Acidimicrobiales bacterium
GGTCACCGGCGTCGGCGCCCGCGGGGGTGCCTGTGTTTGAGGATGACGCGCCGGAGCTCAATGCCGTACTCCCGTGGACCGATGCGAGCTGCAGGGTCGGATGGCGGTCACTACCGCCGTGCGACCCCCCGAAGGGCTGGTGACTCAACCGGTCCTGGGATCCTCGCGCAGATTGCGACCTAGGGCAACGCGCCCTCGCCCGAGCCCTCGCCGCCCTCGGACTTGGGCCGCAGGTCGACCCGCAAGGTGAGCACCCCGTCCTCCAGGGCGCCGGTGGCGTCGCCCAGCATGGCGAAGTCCTGGTAGTCCAGCTGCATCCGCTCGACGAAGCGCCGGCGGTCGGCGCCCTCCAGGGGCGGGACGCCCCGGCTGCGCACGGCCTTGGCCCGCTCGCGGAAGCGGGCCACCATGGCCTCGACGTCGAACTCCCCTGCGGTCCCGGAACCGGCCATCCGGAATCACGCTAGTCACTGGCGCGCCTGTAGAGTGGCGGGGTCGGTACGACAAGTTTCGGGAGCACCCAGGTGAAGAAGGGACGGCACCGGCGCTTCGAGGAGGCTCGTGCCCTCAAGCGCAGCACAGAGCCCAGGGTGGAGCCCTGCCCCGAGTGCGGTGCGGCTCCCGGTGCCGAGCACGCGTCGTGGTGCCTCTACGAGGAGGCCGACGAGGACCTCGGCGACGACGACGACGCCGGCGAGGACCGCTAGGGCGCCGGACTCGTAGGACCGGCGGGGGCGGCGGCCCGGCGCAGGGGGTCGGAGGCGTCGGGCGGTTCGGTGGCGATGGCCGGGCAGCGCAGGCAGGCGGCCCGCCCTTCCTGGCGCCACCAGCGGCAGTCGCGGCGGATGGGGCACGGGGGCAGCACCTCCACCACCGCGGGCAGCAGGTCGACGATCCTCGTGGCCAGCCGGCACGCCTCCCCGTCGAAGTGGGCGCAGGCCGACTCCACGCACGGAGCGGCGAACCGGAAGACGGTGGTCGGCTTGAGCGGCCCGGCCAGGGCCAGCAGGCCGGGCGTCACCGGCTGCGGCTCCCGCAGGTAGGCGACCAGGCTCTCGTCGCCCGGGCCACCGCCGACCACGCCGAACAGGGCGCTGCCCTGCGGGTCGGGTTGGGCGCTGGGGCAGAGGTGGCGGTCGTCCCGGCCCACCGCGACGGTCAGATCTTGGAGCCGCGGGTGACGACGATCCCCTCACCGGTGCGGAGGATGAGGCCCACGATGATGTCGAACGGCGGCAGGGGCTGCGGGTTGAGCGGCGCGGCCGCCTCCCCGGGGGGCTCGGGCTGGGGGTTGAGCTCGGGCGACTGGCCCGGCTCCTTGGGCGGCAGCGGCTGCGGGTTCAGCCCGGCCCTCTCGAGTCCCCGCAGCACCGCCTGGGTGGCCGTGGCGATGAAGTCCTCCATGCTGATCTGGGCCGCCCGCGGCGCCTGCCGCTCCCCGCCGCCGGTCCCCCCCGAGTACGTCTCCATCAGGTCCCCCCTCCCTGGACGCGCCAGGGCCATCTCATCAGTGGGGGCCCGGGTGGTCAAGGAAAAGATCAGCCGCCGCGCACGGTGGGGTGGGGGAGGGGGACGCTCCCTCCCGCCCGGGCGTCGAGGTAGGCGGCCAGGCGGGCGTAGACCTCGTCGCCGACCATGCCGGTGAGCTCGTCGGCCATGGTGAGGTACACGGGGGCGCCGCCGCCGAAGGCCTCGGGCGCCTCGGTGCACCACCAGTGGAACTCGTCGCCGCCCGGCCCCCAGTCCGAGCGCTTCCACTCCACGATGGTCGACGTGATGTGCCCGCCGCCGTCGTCGCGCTCCTCCCGGCGCAGCGGCAGCTGCCAGCAGACGTCGGGCTTGAGGTCCATGGGCCGCTCGCCGCGGTCGAGGGCGGCCCGGTGCAGGGCGCAGCCGGCGCCTCCGGCGAAGTCGGGGCGGTTGAGGAACACGCAGGCGCCGGCCACCATCCGGGTCACCCGCTCGCCGCTGCCGTTGGTCTTGACCACGCCCCGCGCCAGCCCCTCCCGGCGGAACTGCCACTGGCGGGAGGTGAGGGTGGCCACCGCCGCCTCCACCCGGGCCTCGTCCTCGGCGTCGGTGAAGTGGGCGCCGTAGGAGCAGCAGCCCTGGACCAGGTCGGCCGCCGGCCCGGTGAGCACCCCCTGGCAGCCCCGCCCGAAGACGCACTCCCACCGGCTGAGGAGGAAGGTGACGTCGAACACCCACGTCCGCTCCTCGGTGGGGTCCTCGAAGGACACCCACTCCCGCTCGGTGTCACCCATGGGCCCGCTCGCGCCCAAGCTCACCGTAGAGCTCCCCGGCGGCCAGCACGCCCTTCCAGAACTGGTCCATCACCATGCGCTCGTTGGGGGCGTGGAACCGGTCGTCGGGGAGGGCCACGCCCAGGTACAGCACCGGCGCGGCGAGGATCCGGCCGAGGGCCTCCTCCGGCCCGCTGCCCCCGATGCGGGTGAACAGGGGGGCCTTGCCCCACACCCGCTCCACCGCGGTGCACAGGGCGGCCATGGCCGGGTGGTCGACAGGGGTGAGGGCCGGCGCCACGCCTCCGGCCCGGGTGATCTCCACCTCCACGCCCTCGCCCACCTGCTCCCGGACCCACGCCTCGAACGCCTCGGCCACGGCGTCCGGCCTCTGGTCGGGCACCAGGCGGAAGGTGGCGATGAACCGTCCCGAGGCGGGCACGATGGTCTTCACGCCTGCGCCTGCGTACCCGACCGAGATGCCGGTCACGTCGCAGGTCGGCCGGGTCCAGATCCGCTCGAGCAGCGACCGCCCGGCCTCGCCTTCCAGCCGCCCGACACCGGCCATGGCCCGCCACGCCTCCTCGTCGGCGGGGATCTCGAGCAACGAGGCCTCCTCGGCCTCGGTGAGCGGGCGCACGTCGTCGTAGAAGCCGGGCAGCGTGACCCGGCGCCGGTCGTCGTGGAGGGCGGCCACCATGCGGGCGATGAGGTGGGCGGGGTTGGGGACGGCGCCCCCGAACAGCCCGGAGTGCAGGTCGACCGGGGCGGTGCGGACGGTGACCCCGAACGCCACCAGCCCCCGCATGCCCACGCAGACCGAGGGGACGTCGGGCGCCCACATGTCGGTGTCGGAGACGACCACCACGTCGCAGGCCAGCCGCTCCTTCTCCGCCTCCAGCAGGGGTTCGAAGTTGGGGCTGCCCACCTCCTCCTCGCCCTCGATGAGGAACTTGACGTTCACGGGGAGGTCGCCCCGAGCCAGCAGGCCCCGGATGGCCTCGAGCTGGAACATGGTCTGGCCCTTGTCGTCGATGGCCCCGCGGCCCCGCAGCTCCCCGTCGACCAGTCCCGGCTCGAACGGGGGCGACGTCCACTCCTCGAGCGGGTCAACCGGCTGGACGTCGTGGTGCCCGTAGATCAGGACCGTGGGTGCGTCCGGGCCGGCACCCAGGTCCTCGCCGTACACCGATGGCAGGCCGGCCGTCTCCAGCACCTCGACGCCCTGCATGCCGATGTCCCCCAACAGCGCGGCCGCGAACTCGGCCGACCGCCGCACGTCCCCGGCCCGCTCGGGGTGGGCGGAGATCGACGGGATGCGCAGCCAGTCGCACAGCGTGGCCACGATCCGGTCGCGCTCGGCGTCGACCCAGTCGCCCAGCAGGAGGTTCACCCGGCGTAGGGTACCGGCGTGCCTCAGACCCGGGGATCAGCGGACCTCGACCACCTCCGGGAACGGCTCGAGGGCATCGCCGAGGAGTTGGCCGACCTGGCCATCGACCGCCTGCGGGCGGCGGTGGACGGCGACCCGGGCGCGGCCGCCGAAGAGCGCCGCCTGACCCGTGCCCGTCGCGCCGTCGAGAAGGCCGCCGGCCTGCTCGACAGCCGGTTGGACGACTAGCTACTCGCCCGCCGCCGGCTTGTGCTCGGCCGGCCCGGCCGGCTCGGTGGGCTCGGTGGGCTCGGCCGGCGCCGGCTCCTGCTCCTCGGCTGCGGCCTTCTGGTCGAGCTTCTCCAGGGCCAGCGACGCCTCACGCCCGAGGCCGGCGGTGATGCCCCGCCGCCACGTGACGGCCGGTCCGGCCGGCACCTTGGCTGCGTTCCACGTGGCCCGCCCGGCCTCCTCCGACCGTTGCGACCCGGCGGAGAGGACGCTCTCGCCCCCGTCCGCCCAGTGGACCTTGCATCCACCGTCCTCGACCGCCTCGACCACCACGCCGATCCGGGTACCTGCCCGTCCGTGCAGCACGATCCGGTCGCCGACCTCTGCCTGCATGCCCGACCTCCCTGACGTCAGTTGGTGCCCTTATCGGCATCTCGGGCGCCGAACTTGAGGACCGGGCAGGGATTTTCCGGAGGAGAGGCCGGAAATCCCTGCCCGGGTCGCCACCGGCTACCAGGACGACGATCGAGACCCTGGAGGACCGCAACACGTCCCTGCCGTCCGGGTCGTCCGACTAGCCGGGGCCTTCCCCGACAACGGCAGCCGGGGGGCCATCCGTGGGTTCCCTCACCGGTCGGGGTAGGCTGAACTCCCGTGGCGAAACACATCTTCGTGACGGGCGGCGTGGCCAGTTCGATCGGAAAGGGCCTGACGGCCGCGTCCCTCGGGCGGCTGCTGAAGAGCCGGGGCCTCCGGGTGACCCTGCAGAAGCTCGACCCCTACATCAACGTCGACCCCGGCACCATGAACCCGAGCCAGCACGGCGAGGTGTTCGTCACCGAGGACGGTGGCGAGACCGACCTCGACCTGGGGCACTACGAGCGGTTCATCGACGAGAACCTGCACCGCGACTCGAGCGTCACGACGGGCTCCATCTACTCGTCGGTCCTGGCCAAGGAGCGGCGGGGCGACTACCTGGGCGACACCGTCCAGGTCATCCCCCACATCACCAACGAGATCAAGGACCGCATCCGGCGCCTGGCCACCGACGACATCGACGTGGTGATCACCGAGGTGGGCGGCACGGTGGGCGACATCGAGATCCTCCCGTTCCTCGACGCCATCCGCCAGTTCCGCAACGACGTGGGCCGCGACAACGTGGCCTACGTCCACGTCACCCTCGTCCCGTACCTCGGCCCCTCGGGCGAACAGAAGACCAAGCCCACCCAGCACTCGGTCACCGAGCTGCGGGCCCGGGGCATCCAGCCCGACACCATCGTCTGCCGCAGCGACCGGCCGATCTCCCTGGGCCTCAAGCGCAAGATCTCCCTGCTGTGCGACGTCCCCGAGAAGGCGGTCGTCAGCGCGGTCGACGCCCGCAACCTCTACGAGATCCCCCTGGTCCTCCACGACGAGGGGCTCGACGGGTACCTGTGCGAGCTGCTGCGGCTCGACGGCGACGTCCACGCCCCCGACCTCGACGGCTGGAATGCGCTGGTGCGGCGGGTGGAGGCCGCCGACACTCCCGTCCGCATCGGCCTGGTCGGCAAGTACGCCCTGCCCGACGCCTACCTGTCGGTGGTCGAGGCCCTGCGCCACGGTGGGTTCGCGTCGGGCGCCGAGGTGGTCGTCGACTACATCGACGCCGGCGAGGTCGAGGGCCTGCTGGTCGACAGCCGCCTGCGCGATCTCGACGGCATGGTGATCCCGGGCGGGTTCGGGCCCCGGGCCATCGAGGGCAAGATCGCCGCCGCCGGCTACGCCCGCGACCACGAGATCCCGTGCCTCGGCCTGTGCCTCGGCATGCAGACCATGGTCATCGACTTCGCCCGCAACGCCTGCGGCCTGGCCGGCGCCAACTCCTCGGAGTTCGACCCCGACTCGCCCCACCCGGTCATCGACCTCATGGACGAGCAACGGGAGGTCGTCGACTACGGGGGCACCATGCGCCTGGGGCTCTACCCCGCCCGGCTCCGCCCCGACTCCCAGGTGGGCCGGGCCTACGGCCAGCAGATCGTCTACGAGCGCCACCGCCACCGCTACGAGTTCAACCCCCGCTACCGCCGCCGGCTGGAGGATGCCGGGCTGGTCCCCGTCGGCACCTCCCCGGACGACCGCCTGGTGGAGTTCGTGGAGCTGGAGGGCCACCCGTTCTGGATCGGCACCCAGGCCCACCCCGAGTTCAAGAGCCGCCCCGACCGGCCTCACCCGCTCTTCCGCGCCTTTGTGGCCGCCGCCCTGGGCCGGGCCGAGGGCCGGGCCCCGCGCCTGCTCCAGCTCGACGACGCCTCGGCCATCTGAGCTTGGGCTTCAAGAAGCTCGACGAGCGCATCGTCTGGCAAGGAACGCTGGTCTCGGCCGGGACGGGCACGTTCGTCGACCCCGACGGCAACCGGTTCGAGCGCGACGTCGTCCACCACCCCGGGGCGGTCGTGGTCGTGCCTGTCGTTGGTGGAGACGTGATCCTCGTCCGCCAGTACCGGGCGGCCATCGACGCCGTCCTGCTCGAGCTGCCGGCCGGCAAGCGCGACGTGGACGACGAGCCGGTCGAGGTCACCGCCTCCCGCGAGCTGGAGGAGGAGGTCGGCATGCGGGCCGCCTCCATGGAGCAGATCGCCGAGTTCTACAACTCACCCGGGTTCTGCGACGAGCACTCCTACCTGTTCCTGGCCACCGGCCTGACCCCCTGCGCCACGTCGTTCCAGGGCCACGAGGAGCAGCACATGACCATCGAACGCGTGCCCCTCGACGCCGTTCCCGACCTGGTGTCCTCGGGCCAGATCGTCGACGCCAAGTCCATCATCGGCCTCTGCCTGGCCCGGGAACGGCTGCGCCGCTCCTAGATCCTCGAGTGTGGGCGATTCGCGGTCGAATACCGCACCGGATCGCCCAATCCCGCGGCGGGCCGCTCAGTCGCCGGCCACCCCGACCGGTGTGGAGCCGTCGGCTGCCCGGTGCCAGACGACCCGCTGCGGGAACGGGATCTCGATGCCCTCGGCGTCGAAGGTCTCCTTGATGCGGCGGCGCAGCTCCCGCTGGACCTTCCACTGCATGAGCGGCTCGGTCTTGACGACCAGGCGGATGGTGACCCCGTCGGCGGCCAGGTCCTCGACCCCCCACACGTCGGGCTCCTCGAGGATGGATTGGGACCAGGCCTCGTCCTTCCACGTCTCGTCGGCCACCCGCTTGATCACGGCCACCGCCTGTTCGGTGTCGGTGGCGTAGGAGACCTGGAGATCGAGCAAGGCCCGGGACCACTGCTGGGACTTGTTGGCCACCCGGGAGATGGTCCCGTTGGGGATGTGCCAGACGTTGCCCTCGACGTCCCGCAGGCGGGTGGTGCGCAGGCTCACGCCTTCCACCGTGCCGGTGGCCGGCCCGGCGTCGATCACGTCGCCCACGCCGTACTGGTCCTCGATGAGCATGAAGATGCCCGACAGGAAGTCCTTGACCAGGTTCTGGGCGCCGAAACCGAGGGCCACACCGACGATGCCGGCCCCAGCCAGCAGCGGCCCGAGGTCGAGGCCCATCTCGGAGAAGACCATGAGGACGGCCACCGACCAGATCACGAACCCGGCCACGCTGCCGACCAGGGCGCCCACCGTCTCCGCCCGCTGGTTGGCCCGCTGGGTGGCCGGCGGGCCGGTGCGCAGCAGGGTGCCGGCCGACTTGTCGAGGGCCGATCCCACGTCGACCCGCACGTGGCCCAGCCCCCGGGTGAACCGGCGGATGGCCCGCTTGGCCAACCGGGCGGCCACCGCGGCCAGGAGCACGATGAGGACGATCTTGGCCGGCTTGGCCAGGAAGATGTCGCCGGCCTCCGCCAGGCTTTCGTTGCCGGTCACGTTGAAGATCGCACTGCAGATCGCCCCGGCCTCCTCGGCCGGGCCGCACGGGGGGTCTGCCTGCGCGAGGACAGAGGTCATCAGCATCAGGGCTCACCATTTCCCAAGGGAGCTTGTCGGTGGCTGCGTGCGGCCCGCATCGGGGCGCGCCGAAGACCACACAGCCACGCGGGGACACCAACAGTCTTACCGATGGGACGCCTGCCTACACGTCATTGCCGGATTTGATGCCGATCCGTTACGTGCCCGAGAAGCGGCTGAGACCTGCGCTCCCCAGAATCCAGCTGTCAACCAGAGAAAGGGAGCGACATGAGATCGACCTCACGGCTGCGCCTGTTCATCGGCGCCGGCCTCTCGGCGCTGGTGCTGGCCGTCGGCGTCCTGCCGGCGGTGGCGGGGGCGGCCACCTCCGGGCCGTTCTGCGGCATCACGTGGGGCAGCCTGGCCAAGTCCGACCCCGACATGACCGGCGCCCCGCTCACCGGCGCCCGGGTGGGGCGCCACGACTGCTTCGACCGCCTGGTTCTCGACCTGGGTGCCCGGCCGGCGGCCGGGTTCCACGTCCGCTACATCGACCCGCCCTACCGGGCCGACGGCAGCGGCGACGCCCTGTTCGTGGCCGGTGGCGCCGTCCTCCAGGTCGACGTCCTGGCCCCGGCCTACGACGCCGACGGCAACGCCACCGTGCCGTGGACCGGCACCGCCCTGGTCGTGCGGCCCCACGAGTTCGACGCCGCCGGCTTCCGCACCTTCGAGGATCTGGTCTGGGGCGGCAGCTTCGAGGGACAGTCGTCGTTCGGCCTCGGCGTGCGGGCCCGGCTCCCATTCCGGGTCTTCCAGCTCGACGGGCCCGGTGCCGGGTCCCGACTGGTCGTCGACGTCGCCCACCGGTGGTGACGCCGAGCACGACGCCGAGCCGGGTCGTACGCTGACGGACCGTGGAGGATGCCGAACTCGTCACCCGGCTGCGGGCGGGTGACGAGGACGCGTTCCGCTTCCTCGTCGAGCGTTACCACTCGTCCCTCCTGCGGCTGGCCCAGACCATGGTCCCCTCCCGGGCCGTGGCCGAGGAGGTCGTGCAGGACACCTGGCTCGGCCTGGTCCGTGGCATCAAGGGGTTCGAGGGTCGGTCGTCGCTGCGTACCTGGCTGTTCCACGTCCTGGTCAACCGGGCCCGCAGCACCGGGGCGCACGAGCGGCGGCCGACGACGGGCACGACCGCCGGCCCCACGGTCGACCCCTCCCGCTTCGGTCCGCAGGGCAACTGGGCCGACCCGCCGGTCCCGTGGCCCGAAGAGGTGGACGACCGCCTCGTCGCCCGCCAGCTGGCCGACCGGATCCGACCCTGGATCGACGAGCTGCCGGAGCTGCAACGCCAGGTCGTCACCCTTCGCGACCTGGACGGGCTGAGCGCGGCGGAGGTCTGCAGCCTGCTCGACATCTCCGAGGGCAACCAGCGGGTCCTGCTCCACCGGGCCAGGGCCCGGCTACGGAGCATGCTGGAGGGCGAGATGGGGAAGGTGTGAGGGCGATGTGGTGGCGCCGACGCCGTCGTGACCTGGTCTGCCGGGAGGCCGTGGAGCTGATCACGGACTACCTGGAAGGCACGCTCGACGGGCGCGACCGCGCCCGGCTCGAGGCCCACCTGACCGTCTGCCCGCACTGCACCGAGTACCTGAACCAGATGCGCCGCACCCTGGAGGTGCTCGGCCAGATCGAGCCGGAGGCGCTGGCGCCCGAGGTCCAGGAGGAGCTGGTCTCCCTCTACCGCCGCTGGCAGGCGGAGTAGCGCCCGGCAAGATTTCCTTGTAACGCGCCCGTGCCGGGAGAGACGGTAGGGCGTGGACGCCCCTTCTGCCCCCAGCCTGGTGCGCGACGACCGGGTCCTGGCCACCACCCGCGCCGTCTCGGTGGCCATCGTGCCCGTGCTGACCGCCGCCTTCGTCATCCTGTTCCTCTTCCCCGGCCAGACCGCCACCCTGTGGGGCTGGGAGATCGCCTCCCGCATGAGCTGCATGTTCATGGGCGGCGGGTACCTGGCCGGCGCCCTGTTCTTCGCCCGGGCCTCCCGGGCCCGGGAGTGGCACCGGCTCGGGCCGGGCATCGTGGCCACCACCTTCTTCGCCACCCTGCTGGGGGTGGCCACGTTCCTCCACTGGTCGGAGTTCAACCACGACCACGTCTCGTTCTGGGCCTGGACCGTCCTCTACGTGTCCACCCCGCTGCTCCTGCCGCTGCTCTACGTCCAGAACCGCCGGTTCGACCCTGGTACGCCCAGCCCGGACGACGTGCCCATCCCGGCCTGGATCCGCACGTCGCTGAGTGTCATCGGCGCCGCCCAGCTGCTGTTCGCCCTGAGCCTGTTCGCCCGGCCCTCGCTGTTCCAGGAGAGCTGGCCCTGGCCGCTCAGCACCCTGAGCGCCCGGTCGCTGGCCGGGTTCGCCACCTTCCCGGCCGTGACCTTCCTGTTCTTCGCCGTGGAGCGCCGGTGGAGCGCCCTGCGGTGGCCGTTCGAGACGGCGATCCTCGGCGTGTTCCTCATCGCCGTGGGCGCGGCCCGCTCCAGCGGCGACTTCGACGGCGACGCCTTCTCCTGGGCCTGGCGGGGCGGGCTGGTCCTCACCCTGGTCTTCCTCGTCACCGTGCGCCTGCTCATGCGCCGGCCCGCGGGCCGGTCCCCGCTACCGTCGGAGGAGTGAGGCTCGACCAGGGGACACCATGAGGGTCGGGGTGCCGGCGGAGACCAAGGAGGGCGAGCACCGGGTCGCCATGACCCCCGACGGGGTGCGGGAGCTGGCCGCCCACGGCCACGAGGTCCTGGTCGAGGCCCGGGCGGGCGACGGGTCGTCGTTCCCCGATGCCGAGTACTCCGCAGCGGGAGCGACGATCGTCACCGCCGACGTCGCCTGGTCGGCCGACCTGGTGGTCAAGGTCAAGGAGCCTCAGCCGAGGGAGCTGGCCTACCTGCGGGCCGACCTGGTCCTGTTCACCTACCTGCACCTGGCCGCCGAGCCCGAGGTGGCCCAGGCTCTGCTGGCGACGAAGACCACCGCCCTGGCCTACGAGACGGTGCAGGTGGAGGGGGGAGGCCTGCCCCTCCTGGCGCCCATGAGCGAGGTGGCCGGGCGGATGGCCACCCAGATCGGCGCCCATTTCCTCGAGCGTGACGGGGGCGGTCGGGGTGTCCTGCTGGGCGGGGCGCCCGGGGTGCGGCCGGCCCGGGTGGTGGTCATCGGCGCCGGCAACGTGGGCTGGAACTCGGCCTGGATCGCCCAGGGCATGGAGGCCGAGGTGCTCCTGCTCGACCGCAGCATCGACCGGCTGCGGTTCGTCGACCAGATCCACCGGGGCCGGATCATGACCCTCGCGTCGAACCGGGGGGCGGTGGAGCGGGTGGTGGCCGACGCCGACCTGGTCATCGGCGCGGTGCTGGTCGCCGGTGGCCGGGCCCCCGTCGTCGTCACCGAGGACATGGTGCGGGGGATGAAGCAGGGGGCGGTGATCGTCGACATCGCCATCGACCAGGGCGGCTGCGTGGAGACGATCCGGGAGACCACCCACGCCGACCCGGTCTACGAGCTCCACGGCGTCCTCCACTACGGGGTGGGCAACGTCCCCGCCGCCGTGCCCCACACGTCCACCTACGCCCTCACCAACGCCACCCTGCCCTACCTCCTGGCCGTGGCCGAGTGGGGGGCGCTGGGAGCGGCCACGCGCGATCGGGCCCTGCGGGCGGGCGTGAACACCGCCGCCGGCCACGTCACCAACCCGGCCGTGGCCGAGGCCCTGGGCCTCGAGGTCCTCGAGCCGCTCACCGCCCTGGCCGGTTGAAGACCCCCTTCACACGGAGATGCCTGCCCTTCCCCTGGAGATGGAGGAGCTCCTCTCCTGGCTGGCGGTCGAGAAGGGCCGGTCGGCCAACACCTTGGCCGCCTACCGCCGCGACCTGGCCGCCTACCACGAGTTCCTCACCGGCCGCGGGCTGCAGCCGGCCACGGTGACGGAGGCGGTGGTCGAGGACTACCTGGCCTTCCTGCGGGCCGCCGGGCGGGCGCCGGCCTCGGTGGCCCGGGCCCTCGTGTCGGTCCGGTCCCTTCACCGCTTCCTGGAGGACGAGGGCCACGTGGCCAGCAACCCGGCAGGGGAGGTCCAGCGGCCCAAGGTGCCGTCGGGGCTGCCGAAGGCCCTCTCCGAGCCCGAGGTCGCCGCCCTGCTGGCCGCGGTGACGGGCGACGACCCGGTGGCCCGGCGCGACCGGGCCATCCTCGAGGTCCTCTACGGCTGCGGCCTGCGCGTGTCCGAGCTGGTCGGGCTCAGCCTGGCCGACCTCGACCTGGGCTCGGGCCTGCTGCGGGCCTTCGGCAAGGGGGCGAAGGAACGGGTGGTGCCGGTGGGCCGGATGGCGGCCGACGCCCTGGCCGCCTGGCTGTCGCCCGCGGGCCGGCGGGAGCTGGAGCCCGAGCGCTGGGCCCGGCGGGGTGACGCCGAGGCCGTCTTCCTCAACACCCGGGGCGGCCGGCTCTCGCGCCAGGGGGCGTGGGGCATCGTCCGGCGCTACGGCGAGGCCGTGGGCCTGGGCGACCGGCTGTCGCCCCACGTGCTCCGCCACTCCTGCGCCACCCACATGCTCGACCACGGCGCCGACATCCGCGTGGTCCAGGAGCTGCTCGGCCACGCCTCCATCTCGACCACCCAGGTGTACACGCGGGTGTCGGCGACGCGGCTGCGCCAGATCTACGACTCCGCCCATCCCCGCGCCAAGCGCGAGAGGCACGGCCCATCCACGCGCCAAGCGGGGGAGGCATGAGTAGGCTGGTCCCCGTGTTGAGCGAATCCACCCTGTCCGACCTGCGGGCGTCCCTCGAGCAGGAGCGATCCGACCTGCGGGCGCGCCTGAGCGAAATGGGGCTGAG
>JBOGIE010000056.1:0-12507 GCA_050742435.1 Acidimicrobiales bacterium
GGCGGGGGCCCCTGCCCCGCCGGCCCGCCCACACGTCCGTCCGCTCAGGCCGCCCTGACGACTAGTTGCGGGCCGCAGCGGTGGCCCGCTCCAGGCGGCGGCGGCGGGCGATGCGGCGGCGTTCCCGCTCCGACGCGCCGCCCCACACCCCGTGGTCGATGCCGTTGCGCAGGGCGTACTCGAGGCAGGGTTCCTTGACCGGGCAGTTCGCGCAGATGCGACGGGCCACCTCGACGCCCACGCCGTCACTCGGGAAGAACATCGACGGCGTCTCCGTCCGGCAGGTCCCTTCCGCCATCCACTCGTTGTCCATTGGCCCTCCTCGTCGGGCTTTCCGCTACTGAACAACGGGATGCGCCCACAATCGGTTCCCTGTCGTCTTCCCTACGGATGAGAACACGTTCGCGGATGGTTGAAAGTTGACATCCCCCTGCGGGTAAGTACGCGCCGCCGACACGAAATCCCAGGAGCGTGCCGTGGACGAGCGAATGATCTTCGAAATCCCCACCAGCACCTATCCCCAGGCCCGCCCCGAGGCCGCCGCCCCTGCCCCGCCGCCGGACCGCCCTCGCCGGCCCAGCCGGCTGTGGCTGGTGTCCGCCCTCATCGGCGCCCTCGTCGGCGCGCTGGTGTCCGGGGGCATGGTGGCCTACCTGCAGGACGACGACACCCCGCCCGCCGTGCCGGCCCCGTCCCGGCCGTCGACGCAGATCACCGAGCCGGGCGACATCGCGTCGATCCTGGCCAGGGTGGAGCCGGCCGTCGTGTCGATCAGCACCCGCGGCTTCGCTCAGGACGACTTCACCAGCGTGTTCCCGCGCCAGGGCGCAGGAACCGGCGTGATCCTGACCTCCGACGGTGACGTGCTGACGAACGCCCACGTGATCGCCGACGCTGCGTCCATCAAGGTCAAGCTCTCGACCGGCGACCGGACCTACGACGCCAGCCTCCTCGGCAGCGATCCGGCGGCCGACGTGGCCCTGATCCACATCGAGGGGGTGAGCGACCTGCCGGTCGCCACGCTCGGGCGCTCGTCAGAGCTGCAGGTCGGCGACGAGGTGGTGGCCATCGGCAACGCCCTGGCCCTGCCCGGCGGCCCCACCGTCACCAGCGGCATCGTGTCCGCCCTCGACCGGACGATCGGGTCCGGCAGCCGCCGCCTGGAGCACCTCATCCAGACCGACGCGGCCATCAACCCGGGCAACTCGGGCGGGCCCCTGGTGAACGCCGACGCCGAGGTGGTGGGGATCAACACCGCGGTGATCCAGAGCAGCGGCCAGGGCGACACCCAGAACATCGGGTTCGCCATCGCCTCGGACACCATCCGGCCGATGATCGAAGAGCTGCGCCAGGCCGGCGGCCGGGTCCGGCTGCCCGCCTACCTGGGTGTCACCACCACGACATTGAACGACGAGACCCGGGACCGCCTGGGCGCCTCGGGCACCGGCGCCTTCGTCCTGTCCGTGGGCCCGGGCACGCCGGCCGAGGCGGCCGGGCTGCGGGCCGGCGACGTCATCACCGGCGTGGCGGGCGAGCGGATCACGTCCTCCGACGAGCTGGGCAGCGCCATCCGTAGCCACCGGCCGGGTGACCGGGTGGAGGTCAGCTGGCAGCGGGGCGGCGCCGAACAGTCGGCAACGGTCGGCCTGGCCGAGACCCCCAACCGGTAGGTCGCCCCGTCCGCACTACCCTGCACCCATGGCCCAGGCACCCGAAGAGCTCGAGCAACCCCAGCCGCCGCGCGGGCACATCCGGGTCGTGTACCTCGGTCCGGTGGCTCCCCACTGGCAGGTCGTGTCCGATTTCGGCGACCGCAACGTCATCGACGAGATCAGCCAGCGCATCCTCGCCCGGCTGCTGCTCCTCCCCCCGCACGACCCGCAGTTCCGCCGGAACCGGGAGCGGGTGGTGCGCGACGCCGAGCGCGAGAACCTCCTGCTCGATTGGGATCTGGGGCTCCCCGAGGACGAGGGCGGAGAGGCCGGTTAACCCCGCACCCGGGGGCCGGACCGGTGTGACCAACCACCACCCGGCCGTGGTCGCCACATATGGTGGGGAGGATGCGACTGTCGAGCGCTGATACCGCCGTCGTCGCCGTGGCCGCCGGGATCGTGCTGGTCGTCGTCCTGTGGGCGTTCCTGTCCCGCCGGGCCACCGCCCGCCGGTTGGCGGCCCTGACCGCCCGCATGGGCGAGTCCGACCTGCAGTTCGGCGGGCGTGCCGGTCTGGAGACCGGTCTGGCCAAGCTGGAACGGGTCGTCGACAGCACGGTGGCCGTGGCCAGCGAGGCCCGCTCGGCCGAGTCGCTCATGGAGCAGGCCCTGGCCGCGGTGCCCCAGGGCGTGGTCGTCGGCGACGACCAGGGCGCGGTCGTCTTCCAGAACGCCCCCGCCGCCTCGCTGCTCGACCAGTACGGCCGCGAGTCGGAGGCCCGCACCGCGGTGTCGAAGCTCCTCTCCGCCGCCGCCGACGGGCGGTCGGAGAGCGCCGAGGTCGAGGTCGAGGGCCCGCCCCGCCGGACCCTCCGGCTGCAGGCCACCCCTCTTCACGACGAGCAGCGCACCCTCGGGGGCATCGTCGTCATCGAGGACCACTCCGAGCGCAACCGCCACGAGGCGGTGCGGCGGGAGTTCGTCGACAACCTCGGCCAGGAGCTGAAGCGACCGGTCGGCGCCCTCGGCCTGCTGGCCGAGACCCTGGCCGCCGAGTCCGATCCCGTGGTCGTCTCGCGCCTGTCCCGGCGCCTGCACCACGAGGCCCAGCGGGTGTCGCGGGTGGTCGACGACCTCATGGTCCTGTCGCGGATGGACGCCGACGAGCGGCCGGCGCCGGAGGCGGTGCCCGTCCACCTGATCGTGGCCCAGGCCGCCGAGCGGGTCCGGGCTGCGGCCCAGGAGAAGGACATGACCGTCAACTTCGGCGAGCCGGCCCAGCGCCTCTCGGTCATGGGCGACCGCCGCCTGCTGGTGTCCGCGGTCTACAACCTGCTGGACAACGCGGTGAAGTTCTCCCCGAACCGGTCGGTGATCGAGGTCAGGGGTCGCCAGGACGGCGACTGGGTGGAGGTCAGCGTGCGGGACCAGGGCATCGGCATCCCCGAGGCCGACCTCGATCACATCTTCGAGCGCTTCTACCGGGTGGAGGGGGCCAAGTCCCGCCACGTGGGGGGCACCGGGCTCGGGCTGGCCATCGTCCGCCACGTGGTCGGCACCCACCGGGGTGAGGTGCGGGTGGAGTCCGAGGAGGGCAAGGGGTCGACGTTCGTCCTCCGCCTCCCGGCCGGCCCACCGCTGGCCGCACCGGCCGCCGGTCCCAAGGCCGGTTCCGAGCGCCCGGCCCAGGCCGGCTAGCCAGGGCCGCTCGGGCCCTAGCATGGGCGGGTGGCCCGCACCGCCCCGGACGCCGGCTGGCAGCCCCTCAGGCGGCCGCCCCGGAACGCCGGCCCCCTCGGCCTGGGCCGGTCGCCGTTCTCCCGGCTGGCCATCGTCCACGTGCTGGCCGTGGCCGGCGACACGCTCGTCACCATGGCCCTGGCCGGGTCGCTGTTCTTCTCGATCTCACCCGAGGCGGCGCGCGGCCGGGTCGCCCTCTACCTGCTGCTGACCGTCGCCCCGTTCGCAGTCGTCGCCCCCATGCTGTCGCCGGTCATCGACCGCAGCCGGGGCGGGCGCCGGGCCCTGATCATCGCCGGCGCGGCCAGCCGGGCCGTGGTCTGCCTGTCGATGGCCGGCCACATCGACGGGCTCATGCTCTTCCCCGAGGCGTTCGCCGTGCTCGTCCTCTCCAAGGCCCACATGGTGACCAAGAGCGCCCTGGTCCCGAGCACGGTGTCGGGCGAGGGGGAGCTGGTGGCGGCCAACTCCCGGCTGGCCCTGCTTTCCGTCCTGGCCGGCTTCGCCGCCTCGATCCCGGGCATCATCGTCCTCAAGGTCGGGTTCCTGGGGGCGCCCTGGGTCGTCCGCCTGGCCGCCCTGACCTTTGCGGCCACGGCCATCGCCGGCTTCCGCCTGACCCGCCCGCCGCGGGGCGACGACCGGCTGCCCCCCACCGACGTCGGCGAGGCCGAGCTGCACGCCCCCTCCGTCCGGATCGCGGCCACGGCCATGGGCGTGCTCCGGGCCGTGGTCGGGTTCCTCACGTTCTTCGTGGCCTTCAGCTTCCGCAACGACAACGCCCCGGCGTGGTGGTTCGGGCTCGTCCTGGCGGTCAGCGCGGTCGGCTCCTTCGCCGGGGCGGCCATCGCCCCCCGCCTCCGCCGGCGGCTGGCCGAGGAACGGATCCTCCAGGGGTCGCTGGGCCTGGTGGTGATCACCGGCCTGGCCGCCATCTGGATCGAGGGGCTGCCGGCCTTCAGCCTCCTGGCCGGTGCCGTCGGGCTGGCGGCATCGGCCGGCAAGTTGGCCTTCGACAGCATCGTCCAGCGCGACGCCCCCGATGCCGTCCGGGGCCGCACGTTCGCCCGGTTCGAGACCCGCTTCCAGCTGGCCTGGGTGGCGGGCGCCGCCCTCCCGGTGGCCATCTCCTTCCCCATCGACGTGGGCATGGGGTCGCTGGCCCTGACCGCCGCCCTGGCCCTGTCCTCCTACCTGGCCGCGGTCCGGGCCATCCACCACCGCCATCCCGAGCTCATGCCCCGCAGCGGTGAGCGCCTGGCCCCCATCGCCGACCGCCACGACCTCGAGTGGCGCAGGACGGAATAGCCCGCGCCGCTACCCCTCGGGGAGGTCGATACGGGCCAGCCAGAGGCCCGGGGCGTCGAGCTCGGCCGGGGTGGGCAACTCGCGCTCGGTGGCCCAGAGGCGGGCCAGCCCGTCCTCGCCCGCCCGCTCGACCACGCCGCGGATGAACGCCTGGCCCCGCTCGTACTGGCTGCGGCCCAGTTCGAGGCCCAGCAGGCGGGCGGCGAAGCGCTCTCCGTCGGTGGCCTCGACCCGGCGGCGGCGCAAGGCCTCGGTCAGCTGCCCGTAGGAGCCGATCAGCCCGTGGCCGGTGGTGTCCATGACATGGTCGACGAAGCCCTCGATGACCGCGGTCAGGGTCTCGATCCTGGTGAGGGTCTCCTGCTGGCGGGGTGAGCGCATGGCGCCGAGGAGCGTCTCGGGGTTGCCCAGGACGGCCTGGAGCCCGGCGGCGTCGGTGGGGTCGAGGTTGCCCAGGCTGGCTTCCAGCGCCGCGGGGTCGACCTCGAACCGGCTCACGTACTCGTTGATCAGGCGCTCGAGGCGGGCGCGGACGTGCGGCCGGCCCAGGACGGCGTGGTGGGACACCTCATCGAGGCACACCCACAGGCGCAGGTCGTCGGGGGCCAGGCTCCACTCCTGGGCGAAGGCGTCGAGGTTGGCCGGCACGACCAGCAGCTGGTCGGCGGCGATGCGGGGCAGGGGCAGGTCGTACTGGCCGAAGGCCCGGCGGGCCAGGTGGCCGAGCATGAACCCGGACTGCATGCCCAGCAGGACCGGGCCGAGCATCTTGCCCAGATCGCCCAGGAGCTGGGCGGTGGCGTCGGACGGGTCGGCGTCGGCGTCGTCGCCCGAGGAGGACAGGGACGTGGCCAGGCGCTCCAGGAAGGGCCGGTAGGCCTCCAGGCTGTGCAGGGCCCAGTCGCCCCGGGTCACCGGCAGGATGCTCAGGATGCCCCCGGCGATCGACGTGCTCAGCCCGGTGGTGGCGCTGACCCGCAGGTCGGCCACCCGCACGAGCTCCTCGAGGCGGATGCGCTCGAGGGGGTCGACGTTGGGCTCGGGCTGCCCGTCGGTGGCCAGCCACATGGCCGTCTGGCGGGCGACGTCCCAGTTCACCGGCCCCTGGCGGCTGAACAGCCGGGCCAGGTCGCCGAACATCGGCAGGCCCTCGAACGGGTTCCCGCCCTCGGGGCCGGAGCTGCTCACCGGTTCATCGTAGGTCGCATCCCGACCCTACGAGCCCGCGGGCCGCTCGGCCACGGTGACGGTCATGGCCCGGTGCTGCTTGTCCCGGACGACGTCGAGGGTCATCACGTCGCCCGGGCGGTGGGCCCGCACGGTGAGGGCCAGCATGCTCATCGACGTGACCGCCTTGCCGTTCAGGGCCACGATGACGTCCCGCGGGGCCATGCCGGCCCGCTCGGCCGGGCTGTCGGCCATGACCCGTTCGACGATCGCCCCCCCGTCGACGTCGAGCTCCAGCGCGGTGGCGCCGTCCAGGTCGCTGCCCTCCACGCCCAGCCACACGGTGACGACCCTGCCCGTGGTGATGAGCTGCTCGGCGACCGAGCGGGCGTTGTCGATGGGGGTGGCGAAGCCGAACCCTTCTGCGCCGGTGTCGGTCATGGCCACCGCGGTGGTGATGCCGATGACCCGGCCCTGGGCGTCGAGCAGGGCCCCACCCGAGGATCCGGGGGCGATGGGGGCGTCGGTCTGCACCATGTCCATGAGGCCCTGACCGGTGCGGGTGCGCACGGTGCGGTGCAGGGCGCTGACGATGCCCACGGTGACCGAGGGCCCACCGGTGAGGCCCAGGGGCGACCCGATGGCGATGGCCTCCTGACCGACCTTAAGGTCGGCGGTGGTCCCCAGCTCGGCCACGGGGAAGGGGCCACCGTCGATCTTGACCACGGCCGTGTCGCTTTCGGGATCGGAGCCGACCACGCGGGCCGGCAGCTCCCGCCCGCTGGCCAGGACGACGGCCACCGACGTGCTCCCGTCCACCACGTGGGCGTTGGTCAGCAGGTGGCCGTCGCTGCGGAAGATGACCGCCGACCCGCCCCCGCTCCGCCCCCGCTCGACCTTCAGCTGGGCGATGGCCGGCCGCACCCGGTCGGCGATCTTGACCACGTCGGCCCTGGCCCCGGTGTACCGGGGCGGCTCGAACACGGCGGCGGTGTCGACGGCCCGGGAGCCGCCGGTGCCGGGGTCCAGGAGGGCCACGGCGACGACGGCCAGCCCGGTGGAGATGACGCTGGCGGTGAGCGCCGAGGCCATGCCGACCAGCCACAGCTGCCGGCGTACCGACGGGCGCTTGACCCCTACTTCCGACGGGTGACGCCACAGCCGGTCGTCGGGAGGCGGGGGGTCCCGGTACGGCTGTGGTTCGTCATCCGGCTCGACGAACTCCATCGCCAACGAGCTTACGTGTGCCTTCCCTCCGTTGGACTTCGCCCCCCCGGTAGGATCCACGGCGTGGGCCTCGACCCTCCGTACGGCCGGGAGGACTGGGTGGGCGTCACCGCCGACCCTCTACCGGTCGTTGCCGCCGGTTCGTTCGTCGAACGCCCGGACTGCGGGGCCACCGTCGTCTTCACCGGCGTGGTCCGCGACCACTCCGACGGCCGCCCCCGCGTCCGGTCGCTGGAGTACGAGGCCTACGAGGAGGAGGTGATCCCCCGGCTGGCCGCCATCGCCGCCGAGGCCCGCCGCCGGTGGCCCGACATCGGCCGGCTGGCCCTCCTGCACCGCACCGGCCTGCTGGCCGTCGGGGAGCCCTCGGTGGTGGTGGCCGCCTCGGCACCGCACCGCCACGAGGCCTTCGAGGCCGCCCGGTTCTGCATCGACACCCTGAAGGCCACCGCCCCCATCTGGAAGCGGGAGGCGTGGGCGGGCGGCGAGGACTGGTCGACCTGCGCCCACCCGGTCACCGAGGCCAGCGAGGTGCCCCGATGAATGCCTTGATCTTCCTCGGGATGGCGGTGTTCCTGAGCCTCGTCGGGTGCCTGGTGCTGTGGCTCCGCAGCCGCCAGCCCCGGTCGATGGACGCCCACATCCGGGACTTCGCCCGGGAGCTGGAGGCCCTGGCCCCCGGGTCGCCCCCGGACCGGCGGGTGCGGTCGCAACGGCCGCCACCGCGCCCGCCCGACGAGGAGCGTCGCCCTGGCTAGGGACCTCGCCATCGACCTGGGCACGGCCAACACGCTGGTCTATGCCAAGGGCAGGGGGATCGTCCTCAACGAGCCCACCGTGATCGCCCTCAACGTCGAGACCCACGACGTGCTGGCGATGGGCCATCAAGCCTGGCAGATGATCGGCCGCACGCCGGGCTACATCCAGGCCGTCCGTCCTCTGCGCCAGGGTGCCATCACCGACTTCGAGATCACCCAGCGCATGATCCGCCTGCTCCTCCAGCGGGCCGGCCTCTCCCGGTTCCAGCGCCCGCGGGTGCTGCTCTGCGTCCCCTCGGCCATCACCGAGGTCGAGCGCCGGGCGGTCAAGGAGGCGGCCCGCCAGGCCGGAGCCACGGACGCCCAGCTGGTGGCCCAGCCCATGGCCGCCGCCATCGGCGCCGGGCTTCCCATCCACGAGCCGCTGGGCAACATGATCGTCGACGTCGGGGGCGGCACCTCGGAGACGGCGATGATCTCACTGGGCGGGATCGTCGCCCTGGAAGCGATCCGCGTCGGCTCGTTCGACATCGACGCGTCCATCCAGGCGTTCGTGCGCCGCGAGTACGGGATGGCCATCGGGGAGCGCACGGCCGAGGAGATCAAGCTGGCCATCGGCTCCGCCGCGCCGGTGGCCGACGACGTCAAGGCCGAGGTGCGGGGCCGCGACCTGATGAGCGGCCTGCCCAAGACCGCCATCCTGTCGCCCGAGGAGGTCCGGGACGCCATCGACGAAAACGTCCGGGCCATCTGCGAGTCGGTCGTCAAGTGCCTGGGCCACGCCCCGCCCGAGCTGGCCCAGGACCTGATCCAGCAGGGCATCCACCTGGTCGGGGGCGGGGCCATGCTCCGGGGCTTCGATCAACGCCTGGCCGACGAGACCGACCTGCCCGTGCACCTGGTCGACGCCCCGTTGGAGTGCGTGGTGCTGGGCGCCGGCAAGTGCCTCGAGGCGTTCGAGTCCCTCAAGGTCCTCTTCATGGGGGCCGAGCGCTGATCGCCTTCCCCACGAACTGGTGACGGTCAACCGCGCCAGAGAGCCCGCTGAACGTCACCAGTTCGTGGGGTCAGCGCAGGTCTTCGGCGGCTTGGCGTACCTGCCAGTCCCGGTCCTCCAGGGCGCGGGCCAGGGCGGCGTCGACGTCGGGGCCGGAGAAGGGGGCCAGGGCGATGACCGCCCGCCGGCGGATGGACGGCTTGTCCCGCGTGGCGGCCAGGATGGCGGGTAGTCCCCGTTCGTCGCCGATGGCGCCCAGGGCGGCGACCGCCGCCTCCCGGCACAGGGGGTCCTCGTGGCCGGTGCCCACCGCGGCCAGGCGGTCGACGATCTCTCCGCCGGCCCGCCCCCGCTCGCCCAGCGCCCAGGCCGCCACCTCGACCACGCCGGCATCGCCGTCGCCCAGGAGAGGGACCAGGTCGACCTCGGGCACGCCCACCGCCACCTCACATGCCCGGCGGCGGACCTCGGGCGACGGGTCGGCCAGGGCCTGAGCCACCTCAGCCACGGCCGCCTGCCCGAGGCGGCCCAGCGCCCCGAGCGCGGTGGCCCGGACGCCCGGATCAGGGTCGGCGAGGAGGGTCCGGGCCCGGCCGGCATCGCCGGTGTGGCCGGCGAGGGCGGCGGCACGGCGCCGGCCGGGGACGTCGACCATGGACCTATGCTCTCGCACGTGCGGGGCCGCCGGGTGCTGGTCGTCGCGTCGCTCCTGGTGGCGACGGCCTGTTCGACGACGACGGTCGTCCCGCGGGTCGAGCCCGCGCCTCCCGAGGTCCCGCTGCTGGGCGGCCCACCGCCCTCCACCCGGATCATCTACGGCGACCCGACGCGGCCGCCTCCCGGCCCGCCCCTCCCCCAGCCCGTCCCCATCCCGCCCGAGTCCTACGCGCCGGAGCCGGTGGTCGAGCTCGGGACCATGGAGATCCCGGCCATCGGGCTGACCCACCGGCTCTTCCAGGGGGTCACCCTCCACAACATCGACCGGGGCCCGAGCCACTGGACCGGTTCCGCCCTCCCGGGAGAGATGGGCAACACCGTGGTCGCCGCCCACCGGGCCACGCACAGCCAGCCGTTCCTCCGCATCGACGAGCTGGAGCCGGGGGACGAGGTGATCTTCCGCGTCGACGGGAAGCACTCGACGTACCAGGTCACCGGCCACCTGATCGTCCAGCCGTCCGACAGCTGGATCGCCGACCAGACCCACGCCCGCACGGGCACGCTGTACGCCTGCCACCCGGTCGGCTCGATGGCCGAGCGCTACGTGGTCCGGATGGAGCTGGTGCCCTAAGAGCTGGTGCCCTAAGAGGAAGGGGCCGGAAGCCGGCGCTAGCCGGTGGCGCTGCGGAGCAGCAGGGCCCCGCCCAGGGCCAGCCCGCCCACGGCCAGGGCCAGCAGGGCGCCCAGGACGGCGACCAGCACGACCAGCACCACGCCCGACCGGATACGCACCCAGAGGGTGGTCTGAGCCGCCGGCAGCACGCGCAGACGCATGATGTCCGAGTCTGACAGGGCCAGGGCCGGTGTGGCGGGCATCGCCACCTGCGGTCGGGGCAGCGGCGAGGACGGGGCGGCCACGTCGGCAGACGGGCCGGAGGGCACCGCGTGACGCCGGCTGCGGCGGGGCCTGGCGCGGGGCGTATCCCGGTGGATCGTGGCAGGCTGGTCGGGCCCGTTGAGGACGACGTAGAGCACAGCGGCGATCGTCACCGCCACCACGCCAAGGCTCACGAGGAACGTGGACACGACCGATTCCAGTTTACCTTCGCACCAGGAACACAAACCTCCGGGCCAACACCAGCCCCCGGCGCCGTCCCGCCGATGGGCCGTCGCCGCCGTCGTGGTCAGCCTGGTCCTGGTCGGCGCGGGGATCGTCGCCCGGTTCGTGGAGCTGCCCTATGACACGCTGGCCCCCGGTTCGGCGCGGGTCGTGAACTCGGTGATCGAGGTGAAGGGCCATCCGTCGTACCCGCCGAAGGGCCAGGTCTTCTACGCCACCGTGGCCGTCCGGGAGCGGGTGAACCCCTACGAAGCCCTGGCCGGCTGGCTGGATCCTGCCGTCGACGTCATCCCCGAGACCGAGGTGAGGGGCACGATCCCGCCCGACCAGTTCCAGCGCATGAACGTCGAGGCCATGGCCGACTCCAAGACCACGGCCCAGGTCCTGGCCCTCCGGGAGCTCGGGTTCGCCAACCTGGGCGTGGGCGCCGAGGTGGTCGACGTCGAGCCCGGCCTTCCCGCCGCGTCGGTCCTGAAGCCCGACGACGTCATCGTCGCCATCGACGGGAAGCCGGTGACCACCAGCGGCGACGCGGTGACCGCCATCCGGGCTCGAGCGCCGGGCGACACGCTGCGTATGGACGTCAAGCGGGGGGCCACCGACGCCCCGGCCCTCCAAGTGGAGACCGCCCTGGCCGCCGGTGAGGCCGGCCGGCCCCTCCTCGGGGTGCGCCTGTCCACCAAGATCCAGCTGCCCTTCGAGATCACCATCGACTCCGGGCGGGTCGTCGGGCCGTCGGCCGGGCTGGCCTACGGGCTCGAGCTGCTCGACCTGCTCACGCCGGGCGAGCTCACCGGCGGCACGTCGGTGGCCGTCACCGGCGAGCTGCTCTCCGACGGCAGGGTGGGGCCGGTCGGCGGGGTGGCCCAGAAGGCGGTGACCGTCCGGCGAGCCGGCATCAAGGTCTTCCTGGTGCCCAAGGAGAACGAGGCCGAGGCCCTGGCCCACGCCGGCAGTGGTCTGGAGATCCGGGGCGTCGCCACCTTCGACGAGGCCCTCAGGGCGCTCGGCTCCCTCGACGGCAGCAACGCCCTGGCCCTGGGCAAGCCGGGGGCCGGCGCCTAGCCCGGGCCGCCCCGTCCGCTACTCGGCCTACTGCCGACCGGGCAGTGTGGGCACGCCGCCACGCACAGTGAATGGTCGGAGCGGTACGATGAGGGCGATCGTCCGTCGCCGGGGTCCGAGGTTGCCGATGACAGCGTCCACGCTCGTGGCCCTTGCCACCTGCCTCGCGCTCGGCCGGCGCTGAGCCAGTGTCGCCCGAGGCCGCCCAGCTGCGGTTCGCCGTCGAGTTCGCCACCTTCCTGGTGGCCGTCTCGGGCGCGACCATCGTGCTGCTGCGGCCCCAGCTGGTCGGGGCCAACCGCCGGTCGCGCGTCGTCCTGGCCCTGGGCTTCGCCCTGGTGGCGGCGGCGGCCTTCCTGCACGGGTCGCTCCTGACCGGGACCCGCGAGCTGCCGGTCATCATCCTGAGGGGGAGCGGCATCATCCTGCTGGCCGCCGGCACCCTCGGCTGGGGCGAGGACCGCACGTCCCGCCGGGCGCTGTGGATCGCCTTGGTGATGATGGCCGTGGCCGAGGGGGCGGCGGTCACCGACGCCGGAACCCTGGCCGACTGGTGCCGGGCCGTAGGGGCCCTGTCCCTGGGCACGGTCCTCATCACCTCCGCCCGCCGGTCGGTGCCGGCCCGCATCGCGGTCAGCACCGTGGCCACGCTGATCCTGGTCGTCCTGGCCGTGTCCGTGGCCCTGTCGATCGTCATCTCGGGCAACGTCGAGGCCGAGGCCCTGCGCCGGGTCGACAGCCGGGCCCTGGCCGAGGCCGAGGAGATCCTCACCACCTCGGGCAAGGACGCCCGCAACAGCGCCAAGCTGGTCGCCC
>JBOGIE010000057.1:0-12436 GCA_050742435.1 Acidimicrobiales bacterium
GCGCCAGCCGGTTCCCGGGGTGGATCTCGGGCAGGCCCTCGACGGCGAGGATCTCCATGCGCCTCATGCTGCGCCCAGCACCACCCGGGCCAGGGCCGCGGCCTCGGCCGCGCCCCGCATCACCGTCGGCGCCACCACGCAGCGCATGCCGGCCTCCTCCACCGCCGGGGCCAGGGCGGCGTCGGCCTCGTCGACCACGAGCGTGGCCGCCACGCCCGAGTACAGGCGGGCCACGCCCACCACCGAGACGTCGTGCCCCAGCTCCCGCAGCAGCCGGTCGGCCGGTCCCCTGAGGGCGGCGCCGGCCACGATGGGCGACACCGCCACCACCTCCTCCCGCCTGGCCGCCACGACCTCGCGCACCGCCGGCAACGCCAGCACCGGGGCGATCGAGACCAGGGGATTGGACGGGCAGATGACGACCACCTCGGCCGTCCGGAGGGCGTCGAGCACCCCGGGCGCAGGTTGGGCCACGTCCGCCCCCCGGAACCGGACCCCCCGGACGGGCACCGCGTGGCGCCGGCGCACGAAGTAGTCCTGGAAGCCGATCTCACCCTCGCCCTCGACGTCCATGAGGGTCTCCAGCGGGTCGTCGGTCACCGGCAGCATGGTCACCCCGACGTCCCACGCAGCGGCGATCTCGGCCGTCACGGCCGACAGCAGCGCGCCCTCGTGCAGCCGCTGGGTGCGGTAGAGGTGGGTGGCCAGGTCGCGGTCGCCCAGGCTGAACCAGGAGAGGCCGGAGGGGTACCGGCCCAGGGCCTCCATGGCCGCCCACGTCTCGCCCTCCAGCCCCCATCCCCGTTCCCGGCTGACCGCGCCGGCCAGGGTGTAGGTGACGGTGTCGAGGTCGGGGCTGACGTGGAGGCCGTGGAGCACCACGTCGTCGCCGGTGTTGACCACGGCCACGACGCGGCGGGCGTCGACCACGTCGACCAGGCCCCGTAGGAACCGCGCCGCCCCCACGCCGCCACAGAGGGCGGCGACGGCCGGGGGGACAGAGTCGAGGTCGGAGGTCAGCGCCGCTCTCGCCGCTCGACGCCCCGCCCCGGGTGCCACGACCGGATGACCAGGCTGTCGCCCTCCACGGTGGTGAGGACCACCTCGGTGACGTCGATGCGGAACCGGTGGGCCCCGTCGTCACCCTCCGGTTCGGACACCTCCACCCCCAGGCCGGCGATCTTGGCGTCGCCCAGCCACGACGACGGGTCGCCCTCGGGCGCGTCTTCGGTGGGGCAGTGGAGGGCCAGCCGGGGATCGCGGCGGAGGTCGAGCGCCTTGCGCGACCGGGCCATCATCCCCAGGTAGATCTCGCCGTCGTCGTCGAACTCCACCTCGGTGCCGCTGATGCGCGGCGACCCGTCCTTGCGCAGGGTGGCCAGCGTGGCGTGCTTGCGGATGTCGAAACACCGGCGGACGTGCCCGGCGAAATCGGGGTCGGCCGCCACGAGCTCCTGCCACCGGGCCATGCGGGCATCATGCCCGATGGCGAAGGCCTACCGGTTGGCCTTCTGGCCTCCGCACAGGCCGAGCGTGGCGTCGCACGTGGAGTGGCTGGTCAGGGTGATCTTGGGGTTGCCCTTGCTGTCCCGCGAGACCCGGAACCCCTGCCAGGCCCCGTTGTTGCCGGGGTCGCTCTCCAGGAACCGGCCGTCGGCATCGGTGACGCTGACCAGGAAGTACTCCTCGCCGGGAGCCACCCCGGTGATGTCGAGGTCCTGGCCGTCGGTGGCGTGGTGGTACTGGTCGGCCCAGCCCACGCTGACCCCGTGGAAGGGGCCCAGGCAGTCGAAGTAGGTCCGCGTGGTGTCCTTGCCGCTGGTCGAGCTGCCGATGAGCTTCACCCAGTCGATCAGGCAGAAGGTGGTCTTGACCGAGGTGCGGGCGCCCCGGTCGTTCTCGAACACCTCACCGTCCGGTGAACCCACCCGGATCTCGAAGAGGGCCACGCCGTCGGTGTGCCAGTGCCGGTGGGTGGGGTGGTAGGCGAACTCGCTGACCAGCTCCTCGCAGACGACGTCCCCCGAGCTGTCCTCGGAGTCCAGCA
This sequence comes from Acidimicrobiales bacterium, assembly GCA_050742435.1. GTDB lineage: Bacteria > Actinomycetota > Acidimicrobiia > Acidimicrobiales > AC-14 > CADCTB01. The sequence continues at coordinate 2,048 of JBOGIE010000057.1, forward strand.
CCTGCTGGATGGCCTGCTGGCGGGCGTCGGTAGCCGTCCCCTCCAGGGGGAACTCCGGCCGCAGCCGCCAGGGCCCGGCGCCGGTGTTGGCGATCAGGTTGGAGAAGCGCAGGATCTCCCGCTGGTGCTCGTTCACCAGGTTGAGGTGCTGCGGGACCACCGTCCGCATGTCCGGAAGTCGGCCACCCGCGGCCTCGATCTCCGCGGGCGTGCCGCACAGCGGAGGCGCGACCGCCGCCGTGCTCGGCAGGGGGGTCAGGGCCAGGGCGGCCAGCACCGCCACGCCGCTGACGACCCGCGCCAGACGTCCACCTGCTGCCATCGTCGCTCCTCTCGTCGCCGTCCCGTGAGGTCGTGCAGCACAACGCAGCTGTGTGCGATATCCCGCCCGCCGTCGGCCGCCATCGTACCGCCCTCCGCCCGGTGCCGCGAACACGGGCCGAGAAGCCCGGAACCGCGTGCGCCGGGAGCTATCGTGCGCCATCCAGGACTTCAGCGGGGACGTCGTCGTGATCGGGGGGTGCGGGCGGGTCGGCCTCCCCCTAGGCTTGGCCTTCGCCGACCGCGGCCTGCGGGTGACCCTGTTCGACATCAACCCCGCGGCGGTGGACAAGGTGCGGGCCGGCACCCTCCCCTTCCAGGAGCCGGGGGCGGCCGAGGTCCTGGCCCGGGTGTCCGGTTCCGGCGGGACCCTGGAAGCCACCACCGACCCGACCTGCGTGGCCGCGGCCGAGCACCTGGTGATCGTGGTCGGGACTCCCGTGGACGAGCACCTCAACCCCGACCCCCAGGCCGTGCCCGACGCGGTGGCCGCGGTGGCCGACCACCTGCGCGACGGCCAGCTGCTCGTCCTCCGAAGCACGCTGTACCCCGGGGTCACCGCCATGGTCGAGCGCCTGGTGGCCGACCTCGGCAAGGACGTCGACGTGGCCTTCTGCCCCGAGCGCATCGCCGAGGGCCGGGCCATGACCGAGCTCTACGAGCTGCCCCAGCTGGTGGCGGCTCGGACCGACCGGGCCATGGAGCGGGCGGCCAAGCTCTTCCGGGCCCTCACCGCCGAGGTCGTGCCGCTCGGGCCGGAGGAGGCCGAGCTGGCCAAGCTGTTCACCAACACCTGGCGCTACATCCGCTTCGCCATCGCCAACCAGCTCTACATGATCGCCAACGACTTCGGCCTGGACTTCGAGCGCATCCGGGGGGCCATGGCCCACGACTACCCCCGCGCCGCCGACCTCCCCGGGGCCGGGTTCGCCGCCGGCCCCTGCCTGTTGAAGGACACCATGCAGCTGGCCGCCTTCAACAACAACCACTTCACCCTCGGCCACGCGGCGATGATGGTGAACGAGGGGCTGCCGCTGTACCTGGTGCACCGGCTCGAGCAGCGCTTCGACCTGTCGACCATGACCGTCGGCATCCTGGGCATGGGGTTCAAAGCCGACTCGGACGACGCCCGTGACAGTCTGAGCTACAAGCTCAAGCGCATCCTGCGCTTCAAGGCGGCCGACGTCCTGACCACCGATCCGCACGTGAAGACCGATGCCGAACTGCTTCCACTGGAGGAGGTCCTGGAACGGTCCGACCTCCTCATCGTGGGCGCACCCCACCGGGCCTACGCGCCGCTCGAGCCGCGCCAGCCGGTCGTCGACATCTGGGACCTGTACGGCAAGGGCGTCGTGGTGTGAGCGCTCCACGCGTCTCCGTCGTCATCCCGGCCCACAACGAGGGCGAGGGGATCGTCGCCTGCCTGGACCGGGTCTTCGAAGCGGTCACGCTGCCGTGCGAGATCCTCGTGGTCTACGACACCGCTGACGACACCACCGTGCCGTACCTGGAGAAGTACGCGAGGGAGCAGCCCCGCCTCGTCCCGACCCTGAACGGCTACGGCCGCGGCCCGGCCGACGCCATGCGCTACGGCGTCGACACCGCCCGGGCGCCGGTGGTCGTCGTGACCATGGCCGACGGGTGTGACGACCCTCAGCAGATCGACGCCCTGGCCCGCCTGGTGGAGCGGGGCGTGGTCATCGCCGCGGCGTCGCGGTACTCACGGGGTGGCCAGCAGGTGGGGGTGCCGACGCTCAAGCGGGCCATGTCCAAGGCCGCCGGCCTCACGCTCCACTGGTTCGCCCGGGTCGGCACCCACGACGCCACCAACTCGTTCAAGGCCTACTCCAAGGCCTTCATCCAGGAAGTGGGCATCCAGTCCGACGCCGGCTTTGAGATGGGCATCGAGTTGGTGGCCAAGGCCCGCCGGCTGCGCCGCCCCGTCGCCGAGCTGCCCACGATCTGGCTCGACCGCACGGCCGGGGTGTCGAACTTCAGGACGGCCGCCTGGCTGTCCCGCTACCTCCGGTGGTACTTCCTGGCCTTCGGGCCGAGGCTGACTCTCGAGGAGCTCAACCGGCGTACCGGAAGGGTGACATGAGTCGCGTACTGGTTAGCGGGGCGTCGGGGTTCATCGGCGGCTACGTGGTCGAGGAGCTCCTGGCTCGCGGGCACTCGGTCATCGGCGTGGACAACTTCTCCAAGTACGGCAAGGTGGCCAAGTCCTTCGACAGCCACTGCAACTACCAGCTGGTCGAGGGCGACTGCCGCGACGTCAGGCTCATGACCGGCCTGCTGTCCGGCTGCGACCACTTCATCGCCGGGGCGGCGATGATCGGCGGGATCTCCTACTTCCACACCTACGCCTACGACCTGCTGGCCACCAACGAGCGCATCACCGCGGCCAGCTGCGACGCGGCCATCGCCGCCCACCGGTCCGGCCGGCTCAAGAAGGTCACGTACATGTCGTCCTCCATGGTGTTCGAATCGGCCGACTCCTGGCCGTCCTACGAGGGCCAGGAGCACGAGGTGCCGCCGCCCAGGTCGTCCTACGGCTTCCAGAAGCTGGCCGTCGAGTACTTCGCCCGGGCGGCGTGGGACCAGTACCAGCTGCCGTACACCCTCGTGCGCCCGTTCAACTGCGTGGGGATCGGCGAGGGCCGGGCGCTGGGCGAGGTCGAGGTGCTCTCCGGGAACGTCAAGCTGGCCATGAGCCACGTCGTGCCCGACCTGGCCCAGAAGGTGCTCAAGGGCCAGGACCCGCTCCACATCCTGGGCGACGGCTCCCAGGTCCGCCACTACACCTACGGCGGCGACCTGGCCAAGGGCATCGTCACCGCCATGGAGCACCCGGACGCCACCAACGAGGACTTCAACCTGTCCACCGCCACGTCGACCACGGTGCTGGAGCTGGCCGAGGCCATCTGGCGCAAGGTCAAGGGCCCCGACGTGCCGTTCCGCTACGTGAGCGACGACCCCTTCGAGCACGACGTGCAGCGCCGGGTGCCGGCCACCGAGAAGGCCAAGCGGGTCCTGGGCTTCGAGGCCACCACGTCGCTCGACGCGATCCTCGACGAGGTCATCCCGTGGATCGGCGACGCGGTGGACGCCGGGACGATCTAGGCGGCTGCTAACTCTCGGCGGGGACGAACCGGGCCACGGCCATGACCTGGCGGACGTACTCGTCCGAGTGGTTGTAGTTCCACAGCGCCGAGTGCAGCCGGTCGGGATCGCCGCCACCGTTGGCGCAGAGCAGGCGGGCGGCGCCGTGCACCGCGTCGACCGGGTTCATGACGTCGGTCACCCCGTCACCGTTCCCGTCGGTCCCGTATGCCGCCCAGGTGGCCGGCAGGAACTGCATCGGCCCGACCGCGCCGGCGGGTGAGGTGCCGGTGAGCAGGCCCAGGTGGGTCTCGACGTGGCCGATGGCCACCAGCACCGCGGACGGCAGTCCGGGGCAGGTGGCCGCCGCCTCCCTCGCCACCGGGAGCCAGGTGGCGCCGTCGCCGGGAACGGGGTCCGGCAGCGGGGCGGGGGTGGCGCCGGCCCCGGCGTGGACCTCCGACACCGGGCTGACGTCCAGCGACCCGGTCTGGGCCACGACCGCCGGACCGACGACGGTGGCCAGGCAGGCGGCGGCCAGCCGGCACGGATGGCGCAGGAGGTGCGTCCGCAGCCGGGCGAGGTAGTCGCCTTCGTCGGTGCCGCCCTCGACGGCGACCTCGGTCACGGCGGCCGCTCGGGGCGGTCGTCGCCCGTGGCTGTCGGCGGGGACGGCGGTGAAGACGTCGCAGACCGCCGCCCAGCACCGCCGCAGTCCCGTCAAGCGCGCTGACCGGTGACGTCCGCCTGGGGGCTGTCGAGGAAGGTCGAGTTGTCGCCGGATCGCTGACGCATGCGGGTGCTGTCTCCTTCCTCTGGCACGCCTGCCCGACGTGTGCCTGCCCGCCGCAGGCCGACCGGCAAACGCGGGCCCCCGGGGGTGCGGAGCCCGGTCGTGCGTGGTGGGGACGACGGACTCACCCTAGGCGGCGGCGCCGACGCCAGCCAAAACGTGGGCATCCCCGGCGCCGGTTCGGGGAAGGCACAGGCCCATGGTCGAACTTTCCGTGACCGACCCGGCGACCGGCGAGGTCGTGGGCCGGCTGCCCTGCTCCGACGCCGGCGAGCTGGTCGCCACCGCCCGCGCCGCCCATCCCGGCTGGGAGCGCACCAGCCCCGGTGAGCGGGCTGCCCTCCTGAAGGCGGGGGCCCGTCGCATCCGGGCCGCCGTCGACGACATCGCCCTCCTGCAGACGCGGGAAGGGGGCAAGCCGCTGGCCGATTCCCGCGGCGGCGTGGAAGCGGGCATCGGCGCCGTCGAGCAGTACGCCGAGCTGGGCCCGCTCCACCGGGGCCGGTCGCTGCAGGGGGCGTGGGGGGCGACCGACGCCATGATCCGGGTCAGCCGCGGCGTGGCCGCCCTCTGCCTGCCCTGGAACGACCCGGCGGCCATCGCCTGCGCCCAGATCGGCGCCAACCTGATGGTCGGCAACACGGTGATCTGCAAGCCGAGCGAGCGGACGCCACTGGCGACGGCCGAGGTCATCCGGCTGCTGAACGAGGAGCTGCCCGATGGCGTCCTCCAGCTGGCCGTGGGCGACGGTGCGCTGGGGGCGGCCCTGGCCGCCCACGACGGTGTCGACGTGGTCGTCCACGTCGGCTCGGTGGCCACCGGGCGGTCGGTGGCCGCGGCGTGTGCGGCCCGCGGGGCCAAGGCGGTGCTCGAGCTGGGCGGCAAGGATCCGATGATCGTGGACGCCGGCGTCGACCCCGCCTGGGCCGCCGAGCAGGCCGCCGCCGGGTGCTTCGCCAACGCCGGCCAGATCTGCACGTCGGTCGAGCGGGTCTACGTCCACGCCCAGGTGGCCGACGCCTTCCTCGACGAGCTGGTCTCGCGGGCCAAGGCCCTGCGGGTCGGGCCGGGCACCGACCCGTCCACGGATATCGGCCCCATGATCGACGACCGCCAGCGGGCCGTGGTGGACGCCCACGTCCGCGCCGCGGTCGACGCCGGCGCCGAGGTCCTCTGCGGCGGGTCGCCGGTCGAGGGCGCCGGCTCGTACTACCCACCGACGGTGCTCGCCGGTGTGCGCCCGGGCATGGCCGTGGTCGAGGAGGAGACGTTCGGCCCGGTGGCCGCGGTCCAGGTGGTCGAGTCGTTCGACGAGGCGCTGGCCCTGGCCGATGCCACGCCCTACGGCCTGGCCGCGGTGGTGCTCACCGGCGACATGGACCACGCCCAGCGGGCTCTGCGTGAACTGCACGTGGGGACGGTCAAGGTCAACGCCGCGTTCGGCGGGGCGCCGGGCGGGGCGGCCACACCCCACGGCGCCTCGGGCGACGGCTTCGGCTACGGGCCCGAGTTGCTCGACGAGCTCACCCGGGTGCGGGTCGTGCACGTCGAGCCACCGCCGCCTCCCTCAAGCGACGCCGCAGACCTCGGTCATCCCTGACGGCGGTAGGCGCAACACCACCTGGTCCACCGTGGCGGTCACGTTCACGAAGACCGGCTCGTTGGCCCGCACCTTGTCGACGTGGGGCGGGCCGGTGTGGAGGCGGGGGGTGAACAGCCGCAGGTAGCCGATGACGTCCCCGGAGACCTGGGTGGTGAGCCGGAGCGACATGGGGTCGCCCCCGGCCAGGTGGAGCTCCACCGTCGGGGCGTCGGGGAAGATCCGGATGCACCCGGTGCCGTCCCGCTCGTCGGTGCCCCCGACCACGCCGTCGACCATTGGGGCGGTGAACGGGGTGAGCAGGGCGTTGCGGTCGACCGAATACTGGAGCGACGTGGCCACCGCCACCCGCTGGGCGGGCGTGATCCGCGTCGGGGTGGGCAGCTTGTCGTCGCGGAACATCCGCCGCAGGTGCGGGACTTCGATGTCCGGGTTGAATTCCGTTTCCGGGTGGCCGCCAAGGATCACCGCCGGTGAGTTCACCAGTTGGGCGGCCGCGAGGATCTTGCCCTTGAGGTCCTGCTCCAACCGCTTCTCGGCCCGGGAAGCCTCGAGGAGCAGGCCGCCGTTGTGCAGGCCCACCAGCAGCAGGAGGAGGCAGACGACGGCCCGCCGGCCGGCGGCCGCTTCGCCGCCGACGAGGTCGCCGAGCAGCAGGCCGGCGGCGGGCAGGGCGAGGGCGACGACGATGTAGGTGTACCGGGACGCCTCGGACTGCTGGACGCCGAGGTCGGTGCGGCCGAAGGCGATGAGGGCGAACATCACCAGGGCCCCCAGGGCGCAGGCGAAGACGGGGGCCGCCGCTCCCGAGGCCTGCCCGCCCCGGCGCAGCAGGAACACGGCCAGCCCCAGCACGAGAAGCGGGCCGGCCCCGGGGAAGCCCACCGCCTGCTCCACCGCGGTGCGCAGGCCGGTCCAGATGTAGCCGGGATAGTCCAGGACGTCCTCCAGCTCACGCCGGCTGGACCCCAGGTTCTGGTTCCCGATGAGCAGGAACCAGGTCATGAAGACGGCGCCCGGCACGGCCACGGTGAGGGCGGCCTGCCGCCATCCCCGCCGCATGAGGACGGTCATGCCGGCCACGGCGACCATGGTCACGCTCACGCCCGAGAACGTCAGCCCGACGATCGACACCGCCCAGGCGCCGAAGTCGCGGCCGTCCCACCCGCCGTCGTGGTCGACGAGCAGCAGGGCGGCCAGCCCCAGGGCCAGCGACCCGATGAAGCCGATCTGGAAGGCCCACAGCAGGTTCTCGGCCCCCGCCCCCAGCACGACGAAGACCGCGGCCAGGGCGGTGGCGACGGGCAGGTCGATCCCCGCCCGGCGCATGAGCCGCCACAACAGGTGGGCCACGGCGACGTGAAGCAGCAGCAGGACCACCACGTACGGCACGTAGGTCTTCACCCCGTACAGGGAGTACAGGGCCCGGTAGACGAGGATGGGCCCGGTCGACCAGTGGTCGGTGTGGGGCGCCCAGATGCTGCGGTCGGCGTCGAGGACGCCCCGGTGGCCCAGGAAGTCCCACTCGTCCCCGAAGAACCACTGGTCGCGGTTGCAGTACAGCAGGACGAAGAAGCCGGCGAGGAGCGAGAGGGCGTGCAGGGCCACGGCCACCCGGCCGGTACGCCTGTGGCCGGTCGTCACGGGCGTGGACCCTACCTGCGGCGCCTGGGAGGGCGAGGGAGCCCGGGGTGGGCGTCCGGCCGCGGGCGGGGTGGCCCGCGGCCGTCGCCAGGTCCTAGCCGGTGAACCAGCCCTGGACGTCGGCGATGACCACCACCGCGCCCAGGTTGTTGTAGATCGTCACCTTGCCCTCGGTCCCGATCTTGGCGATGACCAGGTTGGGGACGGTCTGGCCGTTCACGAAGTTGAGGTTCGAGGCCAGCGGCCGGTTCGTGCCCGTGGGGTAGACGGTGAGGTAGCTGTCCGGCCCGAAGGCGTCGGCCGCGGTGACGTTGAGCACCACGGCGGTGGCATTGCTCGGGACGCCGCCCCGGCCCCTGACCTGGAGGTCGATGGTCCCACCCTCGCCCAGGTGGCCCTGGAACCCGCCGGGCACCCCTTCGCCGGTTCGGGTGTCGAGGATCCGCGCCGGGCTGGTCGGGAAGTACGACGACCCGGGCGGGTCGGTGCCGGGCGTGGCGAACCAGCCCTGGGTGTCGGCCACCACGTCGACGGTGCCGACGTTGTTGTAGATCGACACCTTGCCCCCGTCCCCGACCCGGGCGATGACCAGGTTGGGCACCGTCTGGCCGGCGATGAAGTTGAGGTTCGAGGCCGTCGGCCGCGCCGCGCCGGTGGGCCACACGGTGAGGTAGCTCTCGGCCCCGCTCACGTTGGTGGCGGTGACGTTCAGGGCGACGGCCGTGCCGCCGGCCGCCGGGACCCCGCCGGCGTCGGTGACCTTGACCTCGATGACGCCTCCGGGCCCTACTGCGGTGGATACGCCTCCCGTGCCGTTGCGGGTGTCGAGGATCCGGGAGGGCGGCAGGGAGAAGTAGGTGGAGCCGGTGGCGTTGCCCAGGAAGTAGCCCTGGACGTCGGCGGCCAGGTTCACGGTGCCGAGGTTGTTGTACATCGAGACCTTGCCGTCGATGCCGACCCGGGCGATGACCAGGTTGGGCACCGACACGCCCTGCTTGTAGTTCAGGTTGGACGCGAACGGCTTGGCCTGGCCCGTCGGCCACACGGTGAGGTAGCTGTCGGGCCCGCTGATGTCGGTGGCCACGACGTTCAGGGCGACCGCGGTGACGTTCTCGGCCGGCACCCCGCCGATGTCGGTGACCTTCACGTCGATGACGCCGCCCGGCCCGAGGGCGGCCGCCGGCGCACCGGTGCCGACGCGGGTGTCGAGGATGCGGGCCGGTGTGAGCGGGAAGTAGGTGGCGGTGGGGGTCACCGGGATGGTGACCGTGAACGCCTCGCCGGGCCCGCCGGTGGGCGGGGTGGCGCTCGAGCAGGCCGCGAACGTGGTGTAGGCGCCCGGTTGGAGGCCGGTGGTGTCGTACTCGCCGCTGAACTCGCCTGAGGCGTCGGACTCGAAGGTGACCGGGTCGGTCTGGTTGCTGCCCTGGGTGAGGAAGAACAGGCCGTCGAACTGGTTGGCTTCGACGTGCGGGCAGCCGCTCCCGGAGAAGGCGATCTTGGTGCCCGGTGGGCCGGACGTGGGGGTGAACTCGAACTCGAACGCGGCCTGGGCCGAAGCCGGACCGGCCGGCCCGACCAGCTGGAGCACCATCACCGCCGCCGCCAGCGCCGTTAGGACGTTGCGCTTCCTCATCCGTCTCCTCTTGCTCAAGCCGGGATCCCGTCGGAGGCGATCAGTGACCGCACAGGGGATCGAGGCGTCTGCCAGCCGCCATCAAGGCGCAGTCACCATAGCCCGCCCACCCGTCTAGACGCTCGGGGCCGGGCGTTGGTTGACGCCGGTCCGGAACTTTCGCGGGTGGGGGGCGACGAGCCCGACCAGGATGACGATCGCCCCCGCCGCCACCCACCGGCCTCGCATCTCCTCGGGGTTGCGGTAGGTGAACCGGACGGTGTGGCGCCCGGGCGGGACGACCACGCCCCGGAAGGGGCCGTCGGCCCGTAGGACGTCCACCGGCTCGCCGTCCACCGTGGCCGACCACCCCGGATCCCACCGTGCCCCCACCCGGAGGAAACCCCCGGCGGGCGCGGCCACGTCCCAGACCTCCCGGTCCGATGGCGCCGGCCGGGGCGTCACCGTGCCCCCGTCGCCCGGCACCGGCCGGTCCAGCCCGACGACGGCGGCGGTGGCCGCCGGATCCCAGCCCGGCGCGGCCACCCGGTCCCACATCTCAGCCTCGGAGGCCGGCTCGGCCGAAGGTACGACCACCGCCGGGCCGAGCGAGGAGCGCCCGTACACCCAGGGCTCCACCTCGTAGGGCACGAGGATGCCGTAGCGGCCCGGGATGGGCACGTCGCGCTCGGCCATGACGGTCCGCACGTCCAGCACGTCGAGCAGCGGCGAGTCCAGGAGGTCCCCGCTGGCCAGAGGCGGGGCGGCGTTGAACTCCTCGGCGTAGAGGCCGTAGTCGTCGATGAGGCGCAGGAACCGGTCGTAGTCCTCGGGGAAGAGCACGGTCAGCCCCTGGGCGTCGGCCACGTCGTAGACCATGGGGACGTCGAACGCGAACGGCGGGAACGTGGTCCTCGCCCCGACCCGGACGATGCGGCCGCCCCGGGCCGCGGCCACGTCGATGGCCGGCGATCGCGGGTAGCCGATCTCCTGGCGGACGCTCGGGTACCAGCGGGTGGTGTGGAAGGCCACCTCCCCGGCCGCGGCCAGGGCGATGACGGCCATGGCCAGGCGGGGGCGGGACCGGGCCAGCCAGCCGGCGCCGGCGGCGATGGTCACGAAGGCGACGGCCAGCAGGGCCCGGTTGCGGAAGTAGTCGACCGGCGCCCCGTCCTGGGCCCGCTCGTAGGCGAACCAGCCGGCCACCAGCAGCACCGACCCTGCGGCGGTGGCCAGCATGGCGACCCGTGCCCGGCTGGCACCCGAGAGCAGGTCCTGGAGACCGAGGGCGGCCAGCGGCAGGGCGAAGGCGGG
>JBOGIE010000058.1:0-12389 GCA_050742435.1 Acidimicrobiales bacterium
CGCAGGGCCAGGCCCAGGTCCTCCAGCTCGGCCAGCCGGGCCCGGCAGTCGGCGCACTCGGCCAGGTGGCCGCGCACCCGATTGGCCTGCGCGGTGGTCAGCTCGCCCGCCATCAGCGCGCCCAGGTGCTCGGCCGCCTCGCGGCAGTCCCCGGCCGCGTGGTTGCGGACGTGCATCTGGATGTAGCGCTCGCGCAGGCGGCTGCGGGCCCGCACCGCCAGCTGGGCGGCGTTGTTGGGCGAGACCTGCAAGAGGGCGGCCGCCTCCCGGGGAGCCAGCGCCTCCACCTCGGTCAGCCACAGGACGGCCCGCCAGCGGGGTGGCAGCTCGGCGAACGCCTCGGCCACCAGGGCCCGGTCCTCACCGGCCAGGAGCCGGTCCGACGGGCCGAAGGCGGCCTCGGCCCCGTCGAGGGTGCCGTCGTGGTCGGTGGGGCGCAGCCGTCCCGCCTTGCGGATGATGTCGACCGCGGCGTTGCGGGTGGCGGCCAGGAGGTACGGGCGGACGGCCTGGGGCTCGTCCAGCCGGCCGTCGGAGAGGGCCCGGAGGACCCCGGCGAACGCCTCGGCCACGGCGTCGGCGGCGTCGTCGGCGTTGCGGGTGATGGCCCGCGCCACCCGGAGGGCCTCGCCGGCATGGCGGCGGTACAGGTCGTCGGCCGAGATGCCGACGTTGCCGTCCCGGCCGAGGTCCTCCTCCCTGCTGCGTGGGATTTCCTTCAGGCGCAAAGCCGGTCCTCCGCCGCGTCCTTTCCCGCCGTCACCGTACCGCTCGGCGCAAGCGGCCGGGCGTCTGGGCACGAAAAGTGGTTATTTGACCACTCACAGTGAAATTAGGGCTCAAGTTCCCCACGGTTTCGTGCCGATGCCGGAGGCATGAAGGCCATCCCTGCGTCCTGTACCCCCTTCGGCGGGACCGCACCCTCCCGGGCCCGGCGGGCCGCCATCGTCGCCGTCGCCCTGGTTCTCGCCACCCTGGTGCTCCCGCTGCGGCCGGCGTCGGCCGACGTCGCCTTCAACCAGCGCATGCTCGAGCTGGTCAACCGGGAACGGGCGGCCCACGGCGTGCCGGCGCTGGTGGCCGACCCGGCCCTGAGCGCCAGCGCCGAGGACGCCCCTTACCACGGCTGCGGCTTCCCGGTGGCCGGCCGGGCCAAGGACATGGGCCAGCGCAACTACTTCAGCCACAGCATCCTGGGCTGCGGGACCCAGTCGGTGTTCAACATCCTCAACTCGCTGACCGGCCTGGTCCTGAGCGGGGCGGCCGAGAACATCGCCTGGATGAACGGCACCACCGACCCGTTGGTGGCGGCCGAGAACCTGCACAGCCAGCTGATGAACAGCCCCGGCCACCGCGCCAACATCCTCAACGCCAGCTTCACCAAGGTCGGCATCGGGTCGTGGCGCACCAGCCCGGGCCAGACCTGGTCGGGCGGCGGCTTCGCCCTTCCCAACGTGTTCCTTGGCGTCCAGATCTTCGCCGGTGGCCCGGTCGACGCCCCCACGACCACCGCCCCACCCCCGCCCCCCGGCCCGACCGGCCGGTTCACCCCGCTCACGCCGGTTCGCATCCTCGACACCCGCACCGGGACCGGCGGCTTCACCACCCCGGTCGGGCCGGGCGGCACGATCGACGTGGAGATCGCCGGCCGGGGCGGCATCCCGACCACCGACGTGGCCGGCGTGGCCATGACCGTCACCGTGACCCAGCCCACCGCCACCGGGTACCTCACCTTGTACCCGAGCGGGACGGCCCGGCCCGCCCCGTCGAACGTCAACTTCGACCCGGGCGAGACGATGTCGAACCTGGCCGTGGTCAAGGTGGGCTCGAACGGGAAGGTCAGCCTGTTCAACGCCACGGGCACCACCCACGTCATCATCGACGCAGCCGGGTGGTATTCCGGCTCGGCCGCGGGCAACGCCGGGCGCTTCGAGCCACTGCCGCCCTCCCGCATCCTCGACACCCGCCTGGGGGTCGGCGGCGCGGTGCGGCTGGCGCCGGGCGCCAGTGTCGACGTGCAGGTCGCCGGCCGGGGCGGGGTCCCGTCCGCCGGCGCCATGGCCGCGGTGATGAACGTCACCGCCACCGGCACCGCCGCCGACGGCTACCTGACCGTCTACCCGACGGGCGAGGCCCGGCCGTGGGCGTCCAACCTCAACGTCACCGCCGGCGACACGGTGGCCACCCGGGCCATGGTGAAGCTGGGCTCCGGCGGGCGGGTGACCGTCTACAACGGCGCCGGGGCGACCGACGTGATCGTCGACGTCGGCGGCTGGTACACCGACGCCTCCGTCGCCGGCACCCTGGGCGCCTACGTCCCGGTGACGCCGGCCCGCGTGCTCGACACCCGCCTGGGAATCGGTGGGTTCTCCACCCCGGTGGCGGGCGGCACCGCGGTCGACGTCCAGGTCGCCGGCCAGGGCGGCGTCCCGGCCACGGGCGCCCGGGCCGTCATCCTGAACGCCACCGTCACCCAGCCGGGCGGCGAGGGGTACCTCAGCCTGTTCCCGGCGGGGACGGCGCAGCCCAACGCCTCCGACGTCAACTTCGCCGCCGGGGACACCCAGCCCAACCTGGTCGTGGTCCAGCTGGGGGCGGGCGGCAAGGTCCGGCTGTTCAGCTCGGCCACCACCCACGCCATCTTCGACGTGGCCGGCTGGATCTCCTGATCTTCGCCGCAGCTACCCTCGTCTCGTTCCACTGGCGCGGTGGGAGGGCAGAGCATGAAACGGCGAACCGTCCGAGCCCGGCGTCTCTCCCTCGTGCTGATCGCCCTCCTGCTCAGCCTGGCCGCGGCCGGGGCGGCGGCGGCTGACGACTACGAGCCGGTCAACCCGCCGTTCCCCGACCCCGGCTTCCTCAACCCCCAGCTCAAGGTCACGCCGAGCGACGCCCTGGCCCACGGCCAGACGGTCATGGTCACCGGCCGGTTCTTCGGCGCCAACAGCGAGAACGGCGTGCTGCGCCAGTGCACGGCCGACCGCACCCTGTGCGACGTCCAGACCACGCCGTTCACCACCGGCCACAACGGCGAGTTCAACCCCATCGGCGAGCCGGACATGGAGACCGACCCGCAGACCATCCCTGTCCCCTTCACCGTCACGTCGAGCTTCACCGCGGCCGGCGGGGCGACGGTCAACTGCCTGGCCACCGCCTGTGTGCTCTTCGCCCGCTGGGCCAATGAGTTCGAGGTGCGGGCCGGCGCCCACCACCTGAACTTCCTGTTCCCCGGCGCCGGGCGCTACACCCCGCTCACCCCTGCCCGTATCCTCGACACCCGCCTGGGCATCGGCGGCATCTCGGCCCCGCTCGCCCCGGGCGCCACCGCCCAGGTCCAGGTCACGGGCCAGGGCGGCGTGCCCGCCACCGGCGTGTCGACCGTCGTGATGAACGTCACCGTGACCCAGCCCACGGGCGACGGCTACCTCACCGTGTACCCCACCGGCAGCCCGCAGCCCAACGCCTCCAACCTGAACTTCACCCCGGGCAAGACCGTGCCCAACCTGGTGGTCGTCAAGCTGGGCACCAACGGGCGGGTCTCGGTGTTCAACTCGACCGGCTCGACCCACGTCATCTCCGACGTGGCCGGCTACTACTCGGACAACGGCGTCGGCAACGCCGGCCGCTACCAGCCCCTCGTCCCGGCCCGCATCGCCGACACCCGCTTCGGCAACGGCAGCGTCACCCTCGGGCCGGGGGCCAGCTTCGACCTCCAGGTGGCGGGGGCGGGAGGCGTGCCGGCCACCGGTGTCCAGGCCGCCGTCCTCAACGTGGCCGTCACCAACACCACCGCGGTCAGCTTCCTCACCGTCTACCCGACCGGCGAGCCTCGGCCCAACGCCTCCAACCTGAACTGGGCCTCAGGCGACACGGTGTCCAACCGGATGATGACCAAGCTCGGGGCCAACGGGCGGGTGACGATCTTCAACAGCTCGGGGTCCACCGACGTGATCGTGGACGTGGGCGGCTGGTACACCGACGGGTCCCAGGTCGGGCGGCTCGGGACCTACGTCCCCCTGGTCCCGGCCCGCATCCTGGACACCCGACTGGGCATCGGCGGCATCGCCGGACCGGTGCCGGCCAACGGCACGGTCGAGGTCCAGGTCACCGGCCAGGGGGGCGTCCCGGCCACCGGCGTGCGGGCCGTGGTCCTGAACGCCACGGTCGTGGGCCCGGCCGGGACGGGGTACCTCACCATCTTCCCCACCGGCGCCCCGCAGCCCAACGCCTCCGACCTCAACTACGCGCCTGGCGAGACCCGCCCCAACCTGGTGGTCGTCCGCGTGGGGTCCGGAGGTCGCGTCAGCCTGTTCACGTCCGGCGCAACCCACGTGCTCTTCGACGTGGCCGGCTGGTTCTCCTAAGGGCCGGCTGGTTCTCCTAGGGAGTAGGTAAGCTCGGCCGGGCATGGGATCGCATGGCGGAGGTCGCGGCAGACGGCGGGCGGCGTACGGGTGGGTGCTGCTGGCCGTGCCCCTGCTCCTCGTCTCGGCGCTGGGGTCGGCGGCCTCGGCCCAGGCGGTGAGCATCCAGCTCTCGATCACGCCCCAGTTCCCGATCCTGGTCACCGTGGGCCAGACCAACGTCCCCGCCTCGCTGACCATCACCAACGAGGCGTCGGTCGGCGTGGGCCCGGTCACCCTCACCGAGATCACCCTCAACCCGGCGTGCGGCAGCCTGTCGCTCGACTGCCCGCTGCCCGACCCCGGCGTCTTCGCCGTCTCCCCGACGGCGGTGGGCACGGGCGGGGCGTGTAGCGGCCGCACGTTCACCGTCACCGCGCCCGACGCCAACGGCCGTTCGCTCTTCGTCCCCGTCGGTGGCCCCGTGGTCCTGGCCACGCCGGGGCAGGCCACCAGCACCTGCGTCATCGCCTTCACCTTCAACGTCCTCAAGGCGCCGACCATCGACGCCCAGCCCGCGGCCGGACTCCAGACCGCCCACGTGGCCACGGTGACCGGCACGGGGCAGGCGGCCGGGGGGCTGACGGGGATCGGCACGGCGCGCGCCCTGCAGACGTCGAACGTGAACAAGGCCCTGCCCGTGCTGGCCACCCAGGCCTCGGGGCCGGTACCGGTGGGCGGGACGGTCACCGACACGGCGACGATCACCGGGCCGGTCCCGCTCACCGGCACGGTCACCTTCGCCCTCTTCGGGCCGAACAACGCCAGCTGCTCGGGCCCGCCGGTCTTCTCGTCCACCAAGGCGGTGGCCGGCAACACCGCCACCTCCGACCCCTTCACCGCCACCCAGGCGGGCACCTACCGCTTCGTCGCCACCTACAGCGGCGACGCCAACAACCTCAGCGTCACCGGGAACTGCGCCGACCCGAACGAGGTCGTGGTCGTCGGCCAGGCCGGGGGCCGCTACCGCTCGCTCACGCCGGCCCGCATCCTCGACACCCGCACGGGTACCGGTGGCATCAACGTCCCCCTCGGCCCTGGGACCACGGTCGACCTGCAGGTGACCGGCCGGGGCGGGGTGCCGGCCACCGGGGTGAGCGCGGTCGCCCTGAACGTTGCCGTCACCCAGCCCACCGGCGACGGGTACCTCACCGTCTACCCCACGGGCACGGCCCGCCCCGCCGTCTCCAACGTGAACTTCCCGCCCGGCGACACCGTCCCCAACCTGGTAGTGGTCAAGGTGGGTGCCAACGGGCAGGTGTCGCTGTTCAACGCCGTCGGCAGCAGCCACGTGATCGTCGACGTGGCCGGGTGGTACACCCAGGCGGGCGAGGGGAACGACGGTCGCTACCAGCCGGTCAACCCCAGCCGGCTGCTCGACACCCGGCTGGGGATCGGCGGCGGCGCCCGGCTCGGACCGGGGGAGAGCCTGGAGGTGCAGGTGGCCGGGGCCGGGGGAGTGCCACCGTCCGCCGCCCAGGCCGCGGTGCTCAACGTCACCGCCACCAACACCACCGCCACCTCCTTCCTCACCGTCTACCCGTCGGGCGAGGCCCGGCCCCTGGCCAGCAACCTCAACGTCGACGCCGGGGAGACGGTCGCCAACCGGGTGTTCGCCAAGCTGGGCGCCAACGGGCGGGTCACGATCTTCAACAGCGCGGGCGGCACCGACGTGATCGTCGACGTGGGCGGCTGGTACACCGACGCCACCGTGCCGGGCGCGACAGGCACCTTCACCGCCCTCGACCCGGCCCGCATCGTCGACACCAGGCTGGGGGTGGGAGGCATCGGCGGCCCGGTGGGCGGCGGGACCACCACCGACATCCAGGTCACCGGCCGCGGCGGCGTGCCAGGGTCCGACGTCAGCGCCGTGGTCCTCAACGTCACCGTGGTCTCCCCCTCGTCCGCCGGCTACCTGACCCTGTTCCCGTCCGGCACGGCCCGGCCCAACGCCTCCGACCTGAACTTCGCCCCCGGTCAGACCCGGGCCAACCTCGTCGTGGTGCGCGTCGGGGCCAACGGCCGGGTCAGCCTGTTCACGCCGGCGGCGACCCATTTCATCGTGGACGTCGCCGGCTGGCACTCCTAGCGCCGCGGGTGCCCGGGTCGCCGCGCCCGAGCGCCGCCGCGCCGCCGCTGCTGGGCGGCTACGGCCGGGGGGTGGCCTGGACCTACCTGAGCGTGGTGGCCACCGGGGCATCCACGTTCTTCCTCGCCGGGTGGACCATCCGGCGGGTGGGCCCGGCCGAGTACGGGCAGTTCGCCGTCGTCCTGTCGGTGGCCGGCCTGCTGGCCGTCTTCGACTACGCCATGGGACTGGCCGTCCAGCGGGCCAGCGCCCGGGTGGAGCGCGACGCGGTCCACGCCGCCCACGGGGCCTACGCCGCCCTGGGCCTGGTGACCGCCGGCCTGACCGGGCTGGCCGTCGTGGGCGTGAGCCTGGCCGGGCCGGCCCGCATGCCCCGCCTGGCCGCCGTGGTCGCCCTCCTCGGCCTGGCCACCGCCCTCCAGGTCGCCACCGCCGCCCTGCCCGCGGTGGCCGCCGGCACCCGCCGTTTCTCCTTGCGGACCACGGCCACGCTGGCCGGGGTGGCGGTGCGGGTGGCGGTGGCCGTGCTGGCCGTGGGCCGGTGGGGCGTGGCCGGCCTGGCCCTGGCCCACCTGCTCGGCATGGCCGCCGACCGGCTGGTGCTGGTGCGGCTGCTGCGGCGCCGGGTCCCGTGGTTCGTCGCCCGCCCTGGTCGTCCCGACCGCCCCGCACTGCGCGCCGTGGTCGCCTACGCCCTGCCGCTGCTGGTCCTCAACGTCAGCGGCCAGCTGCTCGCGGTGTCCGACCTGGTGGTCGTGGGGGCGCTGGTGGGGGCGTCGGCCGCCGGCCTCTACCAGCTGGCCACCCTGCTCCCTCTCCAGGTCGCCGGCTTCCTCATGGTGGGGTACAACGTCGCCTTCCCCTCGCTCGCCGGCACCGACGACGCCGCCGGGCAGGAGGGCGCCACCGCCTTCCTCACCCGCTCGTTCGCCTTCGTGGGCGGCACCGCCCTGGCCCTGGCCGCCTTCCTGCGCACCGACGTGGTCGACGTCCTGCTCGGCCGCCCGAGCGGCCTGGCCGGCACCGTGCTGGTCGTGTTCTGCGCGGTCAGCCTGGCCAACCTGGTCCTCCACGGGCTGACCTCGGTGCTCATCGCCCGGGGCGACCAGGCGGTGATGGCCCGGGTGGTGGCCATCGAGCTGCCCGTCAACCTGGTCCTCACCGTCGCCCTGGTCGTGGCCTTCGGGGCCACGGGCGCGGCGGTGGCCACGCTGGCCACCGTGGTGCTCATGGACTTCGTGGTCTTCCCGGTCGTCACCCGCCACCGCTTCGCCCGGCCGGCGCTGGACACGGTGGCCCGCCACGGCCTGCTGCCCGCGGCCGCGGGGGCGGTCCTGGCCGGCGCCGCGGCCGCCCTGGCCACCGCCGTGGCCGGGCCCGGTGCGCCGCGGCTGGTCCTCGGCGCCCTGGCCGCCGCCGCCCTGGCCGGCGGCGCCGGCCTCCTGCTGCTCGGCACCTCGGGCCGGCGGACCCTGCGCCACGCCCTGGCCCCCGCCCCCGCGGTGGCGTCGTGAGCGCTCACCCTCCCGAACTGGTGACATCTGGTGCGACATACGACACCAGACGTCACCGGTTCGGGGAAGGGACTGACGCGGTCACGTCGATCGCCTTCTACCTGCCGCAGTACCACCGCATCCCCGAGAACGACGAGTGGTGGGGGGAGGGTTTCACCGACTGGACCAACGTGCGGGCGGCCACGCCGCTCTTCCCCGGCCACCACCAGCCCCACGAGCCCGGCGACCTGGGCTACTACGACCTCACCGACGGACGGGTGCGCGACGCGCAGGCCGAGCTGGCCCGCAGCTACGGGATCGGCGCCTTCTGCTACTACCACTACTGGTTCGCCGGCCGCCGCCTGCTGGAGCGCCCCTTCGACGAGGTGCTGGCCTCGGGCCGCCCCGACTTCCCGTTGCTGCTGTGCTGGGCCAACGAGCCCTGGACCCGCGCCTGGGACGGCAGCCGCGACCAGATCCTCGTCGACCAGCGCTACAGCGAGGAGGACGACGCCCGCCACGTCGACTGGCTGATCGACGCCTTCCGCGACCCCCGGTACCTCCGCGTCGACGGCCGGCCGGTGTTCCTCGTCTACCGAGCCGGCCAGCTCCCGGACCCCCTGCGGACCACTGCCACGTGGCGGGCCCGGGCGGCGCGCGCCGGCCTGCCCGGGCTGTTCCTGTGCCGGGTCGAGAGCCACCGGGAACGGGGTGACCCGGCCCCGCTCGGCTTCGACGCCGCCGTCGACTTCCAGCCCGCGGCCGGCGACGTCCCCCTGCTGTCCAAAGAGCGGCTGCGCCCCCGCCGCGTCCTGGCCCGGGCCGGCGTGACCCCGCCGGAGACGTCCTACATCGCCATGGAGTACGAGGACCTGGTCCGGCGCATGCTGTCCCGTCCCCAGCCGGAGTTCCTCCGGTTCCCGTGCGTCACCCCCGACTGGGACAACAGCCCCCGCCGGCGGGCCGGCGCCTTCCTGCTCACCGGTTCCACCCCCGCCCGCTTCGGGCGGTGGACGGCCGAGGTGGCCGAGCGGCTGCGCGGTGCAGACCCCACCCAACCCAGGCTCCTGTTCGTGAACGGCTGGAACGAGTGGGCCGAGGGCTGCCACCTGGAACCGTGCCGGCGGTGGGGCTACGGCTACCTGGAGGCGTTCGCCAAGGCCGTTCTTTCGTGACGCAGTCGTTCTACGAGGGCAAGGCCGCCCTGTACGACCACGGCGTGAACCGGGTGGTGCGCGACGCGGTGCTGGCCGCCCTCCCTCCCGGCGGACGGGTCCTCGACGTGGGCTGCGGTTCGGGCGGACTGCTGGCCACCCTCGCCGGGCGGGCCGGGCACCGGGCGGGGGTGGAGCTCAGCGCCACCGCGGCGGCCGCCGCGGCCCAGGTGGCCGACGAGGTGGTGAACCTCGCGGTCGACGCCGACCTGCCCTTCGCCCCCGCCAGCTTCGACGTGGTGGTGTGCGCCGACGTCCTGGAGCACCTGCCCGAGCCGGCCGCCGTGCTCGGGTCGCTGGTCGCGCTGTGCCGGCCGGGGGGTGCGTTCGTCGTCTCCGTCCCCAACGTGGCCAACTGGCAGGCCCGCCTCCGGCTCCTGCGCGGCGACTGGCGGTACGAACCGGTGGGCCTGTTCGACAGCGGCCACCTCCGCTTCTTCACCCGGGCCACCCTCCTCGAGCTGGCCACCGGGTGTGGGCTCCGCGTCGACTCATGCCGGCCCGCCCGCCAGCCGCCCCTCACCGTCCAGCTCCCGTCCGTGGCCCGGTGGCCGGCGCCCCTCGGCCGCCTGGCCGGCAAGGCGTGGTCGGTGGCCGGCTACGGGCTGTCGAGGGTGTGGCCCGGCCTCTTCGCCTACCAGCTGGTCTGCACCGCCCGCCGGCCGGCCGCCACTAGCCCCTGAAGAGGCCGGTGCGGACCCGCTTCACCAGCCGGACGTACTGCAGCTCCAGCGGCGTGGCCCCCAGGTTCTCGAAGTAGGTGAGCTTGCTCTGCTGGAAGCACTGCCGCTGGTCGGTACGGGACTGCCAGCTCTTGCCCCCGATGTGGACCACCGCGGCGCACGCCTCGCGGCGGGCCACCTTCCCGCGCTCGCGCAGCCGGCGGCAGAGGTCGAGGTCCTCGAAGTACATCTCGAAGCGCTCGTCGAACCCGTCCACGGCGGCGAAGTCCGAGCGCCTGAGCAGCATCGCCACCCCGGACACCCACTCCGGGGTGGCGTCGTCGGCCGCCAACCGCCCCCGGTTGCTGCTCGACCAGCGGCCCAGGAGGATGTCGCCCCGCCGGGGCAGGCGTCCGTAGGCGCCGGGCTGCAGGCTGCGGCCGTCCGGGCAGTAGATGGCCGGCGCCACCACGCCGACCTCCTCGTCGGCCAGCAGGGCCCGCTTCATCATCGCCAGCGAGCCGGGCGTGACGGTGGCGTCGCTGTTGAGGATCAGGAGCAGCGGGGCGCGGGAGTCGGTCACGCCCAGGTTGACCCCCTGCCCGAAGCCCCGGTTGTGGCCGGACTCGATGACCCGCACCCGGGGGTCGGGAAGCGCGGCCCGCAGGTAGGCGGCGCTGTCGTCCGCGGATCCGTTGTCGACGATCACCACCTCGGCCACGTCGGGGTCGGCCAGCACCGAGCGGGCCGCGGCCCGGGTCAGGGCCTTGGTCCGGTAGTTGACGATGACGGCGGCGATCGACGGCGACGGGGTCAAGGCACGGTCCGGTGGCCGACGACGGTGAACATGCGCCGCCGCCGCCCCCGGTGCAGCTGGGTGTGGAAGGACACGTCGGCCCGCTCGAACCCGAGCACCCCCAGGAAGGCCGCCACCACCTCGGGCGACAGGCGCCACCAGCCGTCGGGGTGGCGGCCGGTGCGGGCATCGGGGAGGAACCGCATGGCCGGCTTGTAGAGCCTGCGGGGCAGGCGCCGGGCCAGGCCCGACACTGCGGCCGGGGGGCTCAGGCGGTCGCGGGGCTCGGTGACGACCACCGCGTCCCGCGTCAGCTCCGCGGCCGACGCCAGAGCGGCGAACGGGTCGCGGGTGTGCAGCAGCAGGGCGCCGAAGACCGAGACGTCGACCTGGCCGATCCCGGCCGGCACGGAGTACACGTCGCCGTGCACCAGCCGGGCGGCGGAGCCGAAGGCCCGGTGGCAGAACCAGTAGGCGTTGTTCAGCCGGCGGATGCCGGACCGGTACCCGTCCTCGGTGGCCAGCCACTCCCCGTCGGCGCCCGACCCGAGCGCCCCCGCCGGTCGCCGGGCGTAGGGGACGACGTCCCACCGGTGGTCCTCGGACAGGTCGTAGCTGACCACCTCGGCCCCTTCCCGCTCCATGTGGAAGGTGAGGAAGCCGTCCGCCGTCCCCAGGTCGAGGACCCGCCGGCCCGTGAGGGGGATCCGCCCGAGGTAGGCCGAGACGTTGGGGCGCAGGTCCCATTGACCCTCGACCTCGCCCAGACCGGGGACGTCCATGGCGTGGTAGAAGTCGCAGGCGGACGGGTCGTCGACCTGCCGGGGGGAGGCGCAGAGCCGCTCGAAGGCGGTGTCCGTCGTCCCCATGTCAGGCCGGCGTGGCCCGCACGCCGAAGCCGGTGTAGGCGAACTCGCGCAGCACGTAGCGGAGCGCACCGCCGAAGCGGAAGCGGCCGCTGCCCACCACGTTGATCCCCTCCAGCCGCTCGACCACGAAGCCGGAGTCGGCGAAGAGCTCGCCGATGGTGCGGGCGGTGAAGAAGCGGAGGTGGGTCCGGTCGAGCACGCCGGAGTCGGTGTAGGTCCAGTCGCCCCGGAGCACGAGGTTGGCCACCACCCGCACGTTGCGGACGTTGGGGATGGACGCCACCACCGAGCCTCCGGGGGCCAGCCAGGGGACGGTCGACCGCAGCGTCGCCCACGGGTCGGCCAGGTGCTCGAGCACGTCGTTGAACACGATGCAGTCGAACCGCCGCTCGACCCCGGCCAGCGCGTCGGGGTAGGCGCCGACGAGGACCCGGTCGTAGTGGGGGCCGGCCTGGGCGGCCACGTCCGGCAGGACCTCGACCCCCCACACCGTGCGGGCCGGCCCGGCCCGGCGCAGCGTGGCGCCGAACCCGCC
Source organism: Acidimicrobiales bacterium (assembly GCA_050742435.1). Lineage (GTDB taxonomy): Bacteria > Actinomycetota > Acidimicrobiia > Acidimicrobiales > AC-14 > CADCTB01. The sequence continues at coordinate 12,062 of JBOGIE010000058.1, forward strand.
CGAGCCGCATCCCACGTCGAGCACGGTGCGGGCGCCGGCCGGCACGAAGGGGAGCATCTCCTCCCGCCCGGAGAACGGGTAGGGCGACAGCCGGGTGCCGGTGCCGCACCGAGTCACTTGCGCAGGACGGCGATCACGTTGGCCGCCGGGAAGAGGCGGCTGGCGAAGGTCAGCTCGTAGAGGTCCTGCACCATGGCGGTGGCATTGACCAGCGGCTCGACCACCCGGTCCCATACGAGGAACCGCCCCCGCCCCAGGCCGGCGCTGAACTGGATCGTGGCCTCCAGGACCTCGTCGAAGCTGAAGTCGAAGTAGTACGACCGGTCCC
>JBOGIE010000059.1:0-12286 GCA_050742435.1 Acidimicrobiales bacterium
ACACCTACTTCGGCGGCTGGCTCGACATCAACCAAGCCGTGGGTCGGTTCCCACTCTCGCCGGGAGCCGCAGTCGGGCCCTTCGCGCCGGCGTCGGTGCTGTCGATCAAGAACCTGATCAACGGCAAACATCAGTGCTTGGTGGCGGAGTTGCACTTCGCGCCCGATCCCATCTTGGCAGACTCGAACCCGGCGACGTCGGACAACCTCAGCCAACGCAACCTCGCCATCGAGGGCTCGGATAATCCCGGCGGGCCCGCCGCCCACACAGTCGCGCTCACCTTCGAGATCGACCCGACCTGGAACATCCGGGACGCAATCGCAGAGCGCAAGGCCATGCCGGTGTACAGGGCCGCGCCGCACGGCGGCCATGACCGGCCAGTTCCGGTGGATCGTCACGCAGACGGGGAGGTCGCGGGCCGGGAACGGCACGACGATCACGACCACGGCGAGCACGATGCGCGGGCGGCCGCGGTCCGGGCGCGACCAGTTACAGGGCGGGCGTTCGACGAGCTTGCGGCGGCACGCGTGGAAGCCGAAGAAGCGGCGGCGGCGGGCCGGCCCGTGGAGCCGCGCCGAGCGCTCGAAACGCCCCTCGTCGCGTACCGCCCGCCGCACCACGCGCATGCGCCGCAACCGGTCCTCAATTGGCTTGCGCCCGACGAACTGATGATCGACTGGGGCGGATTGCCGTCGGGCACCGAGGCCGAGTTGTACATACCCGGGCTCCGTGCCCCGCTCATGCACGAACTGCTCGCCCGCCGCTGGGCCGAGGCCGGGGTCACCGTCGTCGACGACGACACGCTGGCGATCCCGGCCGACGGCGGCATGTCGCACATCCCGCTGCCCGCTCTGCACCGGGGGCCGCTGGCGGCGCTGCTCACGGTGCAGTTGCCGAGTTCGGTGCGCAAGCGCCAAGTGTTCACCGTTCGGGTTCGCCAGGCGTCGATGACGGGACGGAAGGTCGTGGGGTCATTCGAACTCCGGGTGCCCGTCGGTGGCGGGAACGACTTCCTCGACGACGAGCAGCGATGGCTCGCCGTGCTGCAGGACACGCCCCTACATCGACCGCCCGACCATCGGTGGACGCCCGTTCTGGAGCGCCTGCTCAAGGTCGTGCGGGGGCGGGTGCGCGGGTTCGGCGGCGACCCCGACATTATTCGCCCGTCGCCCGAAGGCCACGACCCCGACCCGTGTCTCCCTTGCCCCGACCCCGACGCCCACGACCACCCCGACCACCCGCACCACGATCCCGACCATCCGGACCGACCGGGCGGTCCCGATGGCGACTGCCCTGACCACCCAGATGCACGAGGCACGTGTGGCTGCACGGTGTGCGTGATCCTGGAAGCGTTGGAGAACGACCAGCTGCGCCGCACGCTGCGCGCTGTGCTGTGCAAGCAGGGCGGCGGGCCCCACCACGGCGGCTGATCCGACACCTACGTCCGCGGCGTCCCGCACGACACGCTCACCTGGCTGCGCGACAACGATCCCGCACGTTGGACGGAGTCGCACGACACCCTATTGCGCACCTGGGTTCTGAGCCCCTCCCAGGAGTGAGGCCGGTCGGCGGCCCTTTCGCATGCGACGCTAGGACTGCCGCAGCCCCCCGCCCACCCTGCCTACCGTGTACGGCATGGATCCGGCCAAGGTGGAGTTCCTGTTCGACAAGGTCCCCGAGGGGTTCGACCTCGACGACCCTGACGATCGTGCCGAGCTGCTGGCCCTCGACGGCGAGGACCCTGTGACCGACGCCCGATCGGCCATGCGGGCGATCGTGGCCGAGCAGATCCTCAGCGAGGATCCACCGGCGGTCTGGGCCACGGCCCGGCGCCTCCTCGACCTCGGCGTGCACCGGGACCAGGCCATGGCCGAGCTGGTCATGGCCCTCGCCCACACCGCCCAGGCCGCCCTCGCCGGCGAGGGCGGCGGCTTCGACACGGACGCCTACGAGGCCGCCCTGGCATCGCTCCCGTTGCCCTCTCCCACCGAAGTCGAGGCAGCGGCCCTCGCCATCGTCGCCGACGGCTCCGCCGTCCGGGCCAGTGACCTCGACTTGACTGTCCTGACCCGGCTCGGCCGGGCGGCCACGGACCCCCTGGCCATGGAGATCGTCGACCGGGTCATGGACCGGCTCGTGGACGACGACGGCCCGATCGCCCTGCTGGCCGGCGACAGGGTCGTCGACGTCGGCGCCCTTACTGGCGGCATCGTACTGACGCACCGACTCAGCGCGGCCGAGCGCGACCTCGACGTCCTGCCCGTCGACTTCGACCTGGCGGGCTTCGCCCGGCGGCCCGAACCCCGCCTCGCCGATGGCACGCCGCTGCTCACCTCCGATCTGGATGAAGCCGACCGCTGTTGGCGTGGCCCGCCCGGCTGGCTTCGCGCCTACGAGCCGGGCGCCATCTTGGCGATGCGGGCCGACCCGGATGGGGTGGTCACCCTCGACCTCCTTGCCGACGAGCCGGCCCTCGACACCCATCTGGTCGAGATGGTGCGGACCGTCTACGACGACGAGGTGGCCGAGCCGTGGCTGCCGGTCGCCGGCGAAGATCTCATCCTCGGCGTGCTGGTCGTCGATGGCGACGCCTTCGCCGAGCCCCGACCGCCGCTCGCAGACCTCTGCGCCGCCGCGGGTCTCGAGCAACGCGGCAGGGAGGTGGCCCACGACGAGGGCGTCTGGGCTGCGCAACGGAAGGTGTGGCGGATCCACCGGGTCTTCGACGCCCTCGAGTCGGAGGAGGAGTGCCGGGCGGCGATGCGGGTCCTCGACGCCGCCGACTCGGACAACCCCTCCACTGTGGACCTCCGCCAGGCCCTGACTGAGCTCCAGGACACCGGTGTGGCCGAGGTCGTCCTGGCCGAGCTTGGAGCCGACGGACGCGCCGGGCGGTTCAGCGAGGCCCTGCTGGCCGCGGCCACGACACCACGGCAGACCGGCGTCGCCCGCTGGGTGGCGGCCGTCGTCGCCGAAGAAGCCGGCGACGTGGAGGGGGCCGAGGCCCACCTCCACCTGGGGCTGCAGGCCGATCCCTCCTCGGGTGCGCTGGTGGAGCGCTGCGCCTGGTACGCGTCGGACCGGGGCCGCGCCCGCGAGGCCCTGGCCCTCTGGCACCGCCTCGGCGACCGCCGGGCCAGCGACATCGCCACCGTGGAGCCCTTCGCCCGGCGCTCGGGCCCCAAGCTGGGCCGCAACGACCCCTGTTGGTGCGGGTCGGGGCGCAAGCACAAGAGCTGCCACCCGGGCGAGGAGCCGCCCATCCCCCTGCCCGACCGGGTCGGCTGGCTGTGCCGCAAGGCCACCGCCTACCTGGAGCATGGGGGCGCCGAGGCCCGGGATCTGGTCATGGCCCTGGCCCTGTACCGGGCCACCGGGGGCGACGAGGACAGTTTGCTCGACGCCCTCGGGGACCCGATCGTGATCGACGCCGCCCTCACCGAAGGCGGGTGGTTCGCCCGCTTCGTCGCCGATCGCGGCCCTCTGCTCCCCGAGGACGAGGCGCTGCTGGCCCAGACCTGGCTGCTGGTGCCCCGCAGCGTCTACGAGGTCGTCGAGGTCAGCCGCGGCGCCGGCCTGCGGGCCCGTGACCTACGCACCGGCGACGTGATCGACGTGCGGGAGCGCACGTTCAGCCGGGAGGTGCGGCCGGAGTCGTTCGTGTGCGGGCGGGCGGTGCCCGACGGCGAGACGTACCAGTTCGTGGGCGGGCTGTTCCCCGTCGCCCCCGGCACCGAGGCCGCGGTGTTGGCGCTGTGCGAGGCCGAGGATCCCGAGGCGCTCTGTGACCACGTGGGCTCCCTCTACCGGCCGCCGATGCTGCGCACGCGCGAAGGGGAGCCCATCGTCGCCTGCACCGCCGTACTGGAGGTGCCCGACGCCCTGGCGGCGGCGACGATCCTCGACCGCCACTACCGGCGCGACGGCGAGATGTGGGTCGAGATGTTCCCCATCAGCGAGGACGAGGAGATCCTGCGCGCCACCCTGACGATGGACGCCAACCGACTCCACGTCCAGACGCATTCCGAGCCGAGGCTCGATCGGGTGCTGGCCCTGCTGGGCGAGGTGCTCCCCGATGCCCGCCTTATCAGCGACCAACGGACGCCGCTGCGCCCGGGCGAGGTGCCGGCCCCGCCGCACCTTCCCGGGACGGGCGCCGGCACCGTCCCCGGCCCCGACGCCCTCGCCGAGATCCAGGAACTGCTGGAGCAGCGGTGGCTCGACGAGTCGGTCCCCGCCCTCGCCGGGCTCACACCTCGCCAGGCCGCGGCGGATCCCACCCGCCGCGACGAGTTGCGCCGGCTGATCGCCAGCTTCCCGACCGCCGACGTCCTTCCCGAGGGCGCGCTGACCATGCGCCCCGCCCGCCTGCGGGAGCTGCTCGACCTGTAGGCCCCACCGTTCAAGCGCGGGCGCTCGCTCCCACGGCAACCTCATCGCCCTACCAGGCTTGCTCAGGGCGAACTACGTGGCGACTGGCGTGCCCGTGGGTGCGGAGTCGGGGGTGGGCTTCATGCGGCGGGAGACCACGAGGAGGACCAGGCCGACGATGCCGAGCATGACCACGCTGCCCAAGGCGAAGTACTCGAGGTTGCGGGAGTCGCCCGAGCTCGACGCACCGGCACCCTCGACCTCGTCCGGGTCGTGGACCACGGACGTGAAGTACCAGTCCTCGGTGGGGGTCTGGATGCTGCCGCGGCGCGAGTCCCCCCAGGCGAAGTAGGTGGCGGCGTCGGTCGACGCCACCCCCAACGGGCCCATGAGGCCGTAGCTGTTGCTCAGCGTGTACCCCTCGTTCCGGTGCATGGAGCGGTCGCTCACCCGGATGTTCTCGGTCCACGTGTTCCCACCATCACTGGACGAGGCGTAGTACGCGTCCCAGTACAGCTCGTTGTTGAACATGCCGTCCGGCTGGTAGATCGCGTCGTTGCGAAAGTCGTGCCAGGCCACGTCGATCCGCCCGTTGGGCGCCACGCTGATCCCCGGGAAGTACTGGTCGAGGCTCGTGCGGTCGTCGTTCAGCTTCTTGCGGTCGCTCCACGTCTCACCGCCGTCGGTGGACGCCTTGAACCAGATGTTGGTGTCGCTCATGGCCGTGTCGGCCTGCGCGAAGACGGCGTAGATGTTGCCGCTGTTCGGGTCGACGATGCCCTCGGGGATCCACTGGCACCGGTCGCGGGAGCCGCAGGTGACCGGGCTGTCGTCGATGGACTTCACCGTCCAGGTGCGGCCGTGGTCGGTGGACTTGCTCATGAGCAGCCGCCCACCCGCCCCGGCGACGCCCGGGGGCGTGGACGGCCCGGCCGGGTTGTTGGGATCGGCGGGAGGCGTCCGCTCCCGCGTGAAGGCATACACCGCGCCGTCCGGGCCGACCGACAACGAGGGCACGTAGGCGCCCCACATCTCCTGCCGGGGGACATTGGCCATGGGGTCGACGATGGGGGCGAACGTCCGGCCACCGTCCGACGAGGCGGCGATCATGTTGCGGATTGGGATCACGCCGAACGTGCCGAACGGCGGGGTCCGGTCGGCGTGCTGGTAGCGGGCGCCGACGTAGACGTAGCGGGCGTCGTTCGGGTCGGTGGCCATGCGGACCAGGCTGAAGTGCTCGCCGCCCGTCCTCTTGGTGCCGTCCTGGAGGGTGAACTCGACCGATTGCTGCCCGCGATGGGCGATGGCGAAGTCCCAGCTGTCGCCCAGATCCTCGCTGCGGGCCAGGTACAGGTCGTTGACCACCTGCTGGCCGCCCAGGTCGTCGGCCGCCGAGGCCAGGTACAGGGTGCCGTCGGCCCCGAACTTGGCGCCCAGGTACGGGCCCAGGTCGGGCCGGACGCACGTCCGGTACTGCGGCGGGCGGGCCAGTCCCTTGCCCGGGCGCCACGTACGGCCGCCGTCCAGGCTGGCGTAGGCCAGGCACTCACCGGCGTTGTAGTTGGCCCCGGCGATCACCAGCACGTTCGGGTCCGTGGGACTCACCGCGAGCTGGGGCTGGTTGTAGGCCCGGCCCGGGCGGATGTCGACGGTGACCTGCCGGGCCGGCACGGCGAAGAGCGCCCCGCTCCCCTCCTGGGCGGTCGCACCTCCTGGCCCGGTCAGGGCGACGAGGGCGACCGCCCCCACCACCGACGCGCAGGTACCGATTCGACGCCGTGCCACCATCGACTCCACCCCCGTTCGACCGGGACGGTAGCAGCGCGCTCCCCTGTCGCGCCGGCTTCCATTCCGCCGCGCCGGTGAACGACACTCTTCCCGACCATGGACCGCGCCACCGCCGACGACGCTGCCGGCTTCGCCGACCTCGGGCTGCGGCCCGAGCTGCTCCGCGCCCTCGCCGACCTCGGATACGAGGAGCCCACGCCGATCCAGCGCGAGACCGTCCCCCCGCTGCTCGAGGGGCGGGACCTGCTGGGACAGGCGGCGACGGGCACGGGGAAGACGGCGGCCTTCGCCCTCCCCCTGCTCCAGCGCGTGCCGCCCGGAGGCGGGAAGGACGGGCCTTCGGCGCTCGTCCTCGTCCCGACCCGGGAACTGGCCATGCAGGTGTCCGAGGCCATCCACCGCTACGGCGCCCACCTCGGGGCCCGGGTGCTCCCGATCTACGGGGGCCAGCCGATCGGCCGGCAGCTCAAGGCGCTGGAGCGGGGGGTCGACGTGGTGGTGGCCACCCCCGGCCGCGCCCTGGACCACATGGCCCGGAAGACGCTGGGCATGGAGGGGCTGCGGGTCGTGGTCCTGGACGAGGCCGACGAGATGCTCGACATGGGCTTCGCCGACGACATCGAGGCCATCCTCGAGGAGACGCCCGACGACCGCCAGACGGTCCTGTTCTCGGCCACCATGCCCCCCCGTATCGACGGGATGGCCCGGCGACACCTGCGCGAGCCCGTACGGATCAGGTTGGGACGCCGGCCCTCGGCGACGGGAGAGTCGGCGCTGGTCCGCCAGAGCGCGTACATCGTGCCCCGCGCCCACAAGCCGGCCGCCCTGGGACGGGTGCTCGACGTGGAGTCGCCGGCCGCCGCCGTGGTGTTCTGCCGGACCCGGGACGAGGTCGACCAGGTGACCGCCACCCTCAACGGGCGCGGCTACCGGGCCGAGGCGCTGCACGGCGGCATGGACCAGGAGCAGCGCGACCGGGTGATGGGCCGGCTGCGGACCGGGACGACCGACCTGCTGGTGGCCACCGACGTGGCCGCCCGGGGGCTCGACATCGACCTGCTGACCCACGTCGTCAACTACAACGTCCCCTCGGCGCCGGACGCCTACGTACACCGCATCGGCCGGGTGGGGCGAGCCGGGCGGGAGGGCGTGGCCATCACCCTGGCCGAGCCCCGGGAGCACCGGATGCTCAAGCTGATCGAGCGGGTGACGAAGCAGAAGATCACCATCGAGAAGCTGCCGACGATCGCCGACCTCCATGCCCGGCGGTTGGAGCTGACCCGCGCTGCGCTGCACGAGAGCCTGCTCGAGGACGACCTCGACCAGTTCCGGGTGGTGGTCGAGACGCTGGCCGACGAGTTCGACGTGATGGAGGTGGCCCTGGCCGCGGTCAAGCTGGCCCACGAGGCCAGCGGGGCGGCGGCCGTCGATGAGGAGATCCCCGAACTGCCGCCGCAACGGCCCGAGAGCCGCACCAAGGGACCCGGGCGCGACCGGCGGGGCGCCCGGGACGGCGGTGCGACCACCACCCGCCTGTATGTCGGCGCCGGGCGGTCGGCCGGCATCCGCCCCCAGGACCTGGTCGGCGCCATCGCCGGTGAGTCCCGGCTGAGCGGGCGCGACATCGGCGCCATCGAGATCGCCGACCGGTTCTCGCTGGTGGAGGTGCCGGAGTCGGCGGCCGACGAGGTGATCGCCGCCCTGCGGGCCACCACCATCAAGGGGAAGAAGGCCACCGTGCGCCGGGAGCGCTACGAGTCGCGGTAGCGCGCCGTCGGCGGAGAGCCGCCATGTACTCAGCAGGCGGACACCAGCGCCGGGTACGGGCTGGTCGATGCCCCGCCGCCGGGGTGGATCTCGAAATGCAGGTGCGGCGAGGTGGCCCGGGCGTCGCCCGTGGTGCCGACGTAGCCGATGACCGCCCCCCGGCCGACTGCCGGCCCTTCCCCGTAACGGTCGAGGTGGGCGAAGTAGTAGCGGTTGCCGTCCCGCCCGTAGAGCTGCACGGCCTGGCCGCCGGACGGGTTTGGGTCCCGCTGCACCGTGCCGCCCACCGGCGCCACGACCGGCGTGCCGCGGGGTGCGAACAGGTCGATTCCCTCGTGCCGGGCGCCGTCCGGGCGCACGTAGGCGTAGTCGTTGACGAACGACGCGCCGGGCACCGGGCAGTCCCATGCCGGAGGCAGGGTGAGCACCTGGCCCACGGGAAGGAGGTCGGGGTCGGTGATCCCGTTGGCCGCGGCCAGCTGGCTCACCGGCACGCCCGCCCGCCAGGCGATGTCGTAGAGGGCGTCGCCCGGCTGCACCGTGTACCGGCCCGGCGTGCCGGCCGCGGTGGCGGTGGCGGGCGCGGTCGCCCGGCCGATCGTCGTCCCACCCCGCGGGACGGTGAGGACCCGCCCGGCCGGCACCCAGTCGGGGTTGTCGAGCCCGTTGGCCGCGGCCAGCTGGCCGATCGGGACGCCCACCGCCGAGGAGATGTCCCAGAGCGTGTCGCCGGCCCGGACCAGGTACTCGGTCACCAACCCCAGGGGCGAGGGAACCTTGAGCACCCGGCCGGAGACGACGAAGTCGGGGTCGGCGATGCCGTTGGCCGAGGCCAGGTCGCCGACCGGGACGCCCAGGCGGGCGGCCACGTGGGAGAGCGTGTCGCCGTCCCGCACGGTGTAGGTCTCGGCCCAGGCCAGCTGGGCGCCGAACGTGGTGGCCACCACGGCGGCGAGGACGGCCAGGAGGCCCCAGGGGCGGGCGGGCGGCGCTGGAAATGTCACTTCGGGGGTTCCTCCTTCGGGGACCCCCCTCTTCGCGAAGGGAACAGTAGCAACATGAGCAACACCAGCGGACAGCACCAACAAGGCAGATCGCTCCGTAGGCTGGGAACGTGGACATGGCCGAGGCGGCCGCGGCCGCGGCGCGGGCTTTCGTCGACCTGCTCGACGACGCCCAGGCCGGTGACGCCCTGCTGCCGTTCGACGAGGAGGAACGCCGGGCGTGGGCCTACTGGCCGGCACCCCGCCGCGGCCTGCCCCTGTGGCGCCTCGACCGGGCCCAGACCAAGGCCGTGCACCGCCTGCTGGCCACCCTGCTGCCCCTGCCGGTCCACGCCCGGGTGGTGGCCATCATGGGACTGGACGAGGTGCTCGACCGGATGGAGGGCTACCGCGGCGCCCGGCGCCACAGTGAGGACTACTGGATCACCCTGTTCGGCGGGCCGGGCGACGAGGTGTGGGGCGTGCGGTTCGAGGGTCACCACGTGTCGGTCCACGCCACCTTCGGCCCGGACTCCGGCTCGATCCGGCTCACGCCGATCTTCCTCGGCGCCAACCCCGCCGTGGTCCACGAGGCCGGGCGGGCGGTGCTGGCCCCTCTCGCCGCGGAGGAACGGCTCGGGTTCGAGCTGCTGCACTCGCTGTCGAGCGAGCAGCGGGCGGGCGCCATCGTCGCCGACCGGGCCCCCGACGACATCCTCACCCGCAACCGGCCTCGCCTCGACGATCCCCTTCCCCCCGAGGGAGTGCCGCTCACCGCGCTGGACGGGGCCGCGGCCGCCTCGGCCCGGGCTCTCCTCGATGTGTACCTGGGACGGTTCCCGGCCGGCGCCCTCCGGCCCGATCCGGCCGACGCCAGCTTCTGCTGGGCGGGAGCCACCGAGCCTGGCACCGGCCACTACTACCGGGTGGCCGGCCCCCGGCTGGTGATCGAGCTCGACAACACCCAGAACGGGGCCAACCACGTCCACACCGTCGTCCGCCATCCCCTTGCCGACTTCGGCGACGACGTGCTGGCCGCCCACCACCGCGCCGCCCACGGGCCACCGGCCTGGCCCGGCGCCTAGCGTCTCGACGGTGGACCTCCGGACCCGGCTGCTGCGGGCCGAGGCCGCGGCCGGCCCGTTGCAAATCAATGTCCCCAGCGCACCGAGGCCAGCTGAGCCTACGGCGTCGTCGCGAGTGCGAGCTGTCGTACCCGTTCCGTACGATGGCCCCCCATGGCCAATGCAGCTCACTCCAGTGGCGTCGCCGGCTAGCCGTGGTTACTCGCGCCGACTGGGTGGGCATGATCGATTCCCGGACTGACCCGGTCGGCGGCATCGCGATTGAAGTTCCCGTCGTGCCGAGCGCGGCTGGCGGTTCGGGGACTTTCCTCGGCCTCGGTTCCGACGGGCGTCGTTGGTGGGTCAAGCCGGCGAACAACCTCCAGGGCGGCAAGGTGATCGTCACGGAGTCTGTCGTTGGCCGTGCGGGAGCATTGCTCGGCGCTCCCGTGTGCGATGTCGCGGTAGTGGAGCTCCCAACGGAGATCGCCGGCTGGGAGTTCCGGCCTGGTGCCCGGTTGGAGCCCGGCTTCGCCCATGCATCGCTCGCTGTCGACGACGTCCAGGAAGCGCGTGTGCTCGAGTACCGCGAACGCGATGAGAACCGACGTCGCCACGCCGGCGTCCTTGCGCTCTATGACTGGTGCTGGGGTGGCGACGACCAGTGGCTCTATTGCGAGGCCGATGATCGGAAGCTGTACAGCCATGACCATGGCTGGTACCTCCCCGAAACCGGTCCAAACTGGAGCGAAGCGACACTCATGGCCCACGTCGACGAGCCGCACCCTCTCACAGCGCCGTCGAGCGACCTCGACAAGACCGAATTAAGACAGCTTGTCGCGACGCTGAACGCCGTCACGCGATCCGCGCTCGCCGACATGCTCCGGGACGTTCCCGCGAGCTGGCCCGCCTCCGACACGGAACTCGAGGCGCTCGGCTTTTTCCTCGAACGGCGAGCGCCCGCAGTCGCGGGCAGAATGAGGATTCTGATGGACGGAAAGCTATGAGGTTCGTCTACTCGATTGTGCGGTTCGTGCCCGATCCAGCGCGGGGCGAGTTCGTCAACGTCGGTGCCATCGTCGGAAGCGAGGAATCCTCGGAGTGGCAGTACCGGCAGGTTGAGAACCCGACAAGGGCGCGCGCTCTCGATGAACGGCAGACGCTCGACGCCGTTTGGTCCTTCCTCGACCGCATCGGCCGCCAGATCGATGACTTCGAACGGGCGGGAGAGACGCTCTTCGACCCACCGGTCGACCTGACAGAAGCCTGGATGGAACGGCTCTACCTCGACCACCGGAACCTCGTCCAGCTGAGCCGGCCCTCGCCGATGGTCGCCGCCAACGCCGACGAAGCGATGGACCGGATATTCGATGATCTCGTCGTCGATCCGGCGCGCAGGCGGCACCCCTTCCAGAAGAAGCACGCTGCGCTCGCGGCCGTCAGGGCCGCTTACCGCGCGCATTCTGTCGAGAAGGCCAAAAACCTCAGAGAGCGTGTCAGCCTGGCGACCGACCATCACCGTGAGCGGTTCGACTTCGCGGTCACGAACGGCAAGGTGGTCCAGTTGACACACACGTGGTCCTTCCAGGTGCCGGACCAGGAGCAGTTGGCGGAGCAAGTCAAGGCGTGGGGTTGGACCGTGCGCGACGTGCGCCGGGGGGGTGGCGAGATCGCGGCCTCCAGCGGCCAGAAGTGGGCGGTCAGTCCTGACGTCGACATAGAGGTCGTGTATGTCCCACCCGCAACCGACCAACGAGCCCCGTCGCTGGGTGACGCTCTCGCGGTCTTCGATGAGGTTGGGGCTCGTCCGCATCCCATTGGCGGTGCGGACTCCGTAGGACTGCGCGCCCATCAACTCCTGGTTGAAGCGGTTGGTGGACGGCTGGACATGGATCGGAAGCAGCCGCCGGAGACCTGAGAACCAATGGGAGCGCCTGCCGATGGGCGACGGGAGAGCAAGCCGACGGGCTCCCGGTCGATCGCTCTCCCGTGTCAGCGTCACTGCGGCCAGGTCCTCCGCGGGCAGTATGTTCCCGTGGGACTGCCCGTACAGAACCGCTCGTCGCGGAGGAAGTAGGACGATGAGCGGCGACACCATCGACGATGACCGGGGGGTCAGCCCGTTTGTCATTCCCTCGACGTCGCGGCTCACGCTGGAACAGGCCATCGCCCGTGTGATCGGACACTCTGATGCGCCTGAGTTCGTGATAGAGGGTCCGCGGTTTTTCAACCCAACTCTGGGAGGCTCTCGAGGCCTGACCCGAGGAGGGTTGAGCGATGGCCAAGCAATACCCGATGCGCCGTTCGCGTCGG
>JBOGIE010000060.1:0-3592 GCA_050742435.1 Acidimicrobiales bacterium
CCCGGGTCCACTCCAGGGCCTCCAGGTAGATCTTCCCGGTCAGGGGGTTGAGGGCGTCCATGATGTCTTTGACGGTGGTGTAGCCGTGGATGTCGCCGTGGGGGGCCAGGGTCTTCTCGGCCCGGGTGACCAGCTCGGGGTTGGTCACCGACACCAGGGCGGTGGAGTAGTCGGGGCCGGCCAGCAGGCCCAGGTGCAGGGGGCGGTCGTAGAACATCTCGCCCACCTCGCCCAGGTTGCGGACCTCGACGCCCAACGGCGGCGGGCACACCCCGAAGGCCTGCTCGATGTTGAGGGCCGAGCAGGAGGCGTGCACCCCGCCGCACACCCCGCAGGCCCGGGAGGAGATGTCGATGGCGTCGCGGGGGTCGCGGCCCTCGAGGATGACCTCGTAGCCCCGGAAGAGCATGGCCCGGGCGTGGGCGTCGACGGCCCGGCGGTTCTCCAGGTCCAGCACCGTGTGCACGGCCAGGGCCCCGGCCACCCGGGTCATGGGGTCGATGTTCCAGTCCCGCAGCCGGGGCGGGGCGGCCAGCTGGGCCCCCGGGCCCTGCTGGCGCCGCACGTAGCCCTTGGGCTCGGCCACGGTCACCGAATAGGGGTCGGCGACCCCTGCCTTCAGCCGGGCCTTGCCTCCATCGTCAAACTCGATCGGCAAGTTCTTGAAACACATGCTTCGGTGGTCTCCCTCTTACCTGTTATATGCGTGCTGCTACCAGTTGACGCCGGCTTCGAAGCGGCTGCGACCGCGTCCCTCGTGGGTCTCGCCGTGCATCTTGTCGTTGCCTCCCTCGTGGGAGTGCTGGTACTTCGAGTACACCTTGTGAAGCGTCCTCTTGGCCCCCCGAGGGCCGGTCTTGGACCGGGCCCACCCGGAGGGAGCGTCCTTCTCCCAGCGCACGGTCAGGTTCTTGTCGTCACGGGAGACGTACCGCATGCGGCGAATGAAGCCGCCGACGACCCTGGAGGTGGTGGAGGAGAGCAGCGAGCCGGGAGGGATCTCGGTGAAGGGGCTGAACTTGTCGGGGAAGCCCGGCATGGTGCAGCCGATGCAGATGCCTCCCATCTGCATGCAGCCACCGTGGCCGTCGAGGTTGCCCCGCTCGGCGATGTTGCACTGGACCACCGGGCCCCAGCAGCCCAGCTCGACCAGGCACTCCTTGTCGCCGTACTCCCGGGCGAACACGCCCTCCTCGTAGTACCCGGCCCGGGGGCAGTGACGGTGGACCGTCTCGCCGAACAGCCAGGCCGGGCGGCCCAGCTCGTCGAACTCGGGCAGGGGGGCCAGGCCGTTCAGGAACAGACAGACGGCGGCCGCGGTCTCGATGTAGTTCTCGCCGATGGGCGAGCAACCCGGCACGTTGACCACGGGCACACCGAAGGCCGACCGGTAGTCCTTGCCCAGGTAGTCCATGACCGCCATGGCGTTGGTGACGTTGCCCTTGGCCGCGGGGATGCCGCCCCAGGAGGCGCAGGTGCCGATGGCGATGACGGCGGCCGCGCCCGGCGCCAGCCGGTCGAGCCACTCCAGCGAGGTGATCTGGCGGCCGGTCTGGGGGTCCTCACCCAGGCCCATCCAGTAGCCGTCGCCGGCGATGGACTCGTCCATGATCGAGCCCTCCCACGTGATGACGTAGGGAGCGTCGAGCTCGCCGCGCTCGGCCATGAACAGGTTGTGGGTCCACTCGGGGCCGACCTCGGTGGAGACGACCGTGTGGATCAGCTCCACCCGGGGCAGGCCGGGGACGATGCCGGCCAGCAGGTGCTCCACCCGGGGGTGGGTGGCGCCGGTGACGGCCACGGTGCAGCCGTCGCAGGACGCGCCCACCATCCAGATCAGGTAGATCTTCTCCAGCGGGCCGAGGCGGATCTTCGAGCTGTCGGGCTCGACGGCCCGGGACCGCACGCCGATCGGGGCCATGGGGTCGAGGGGGTTGTCGCGCCAGTCCTCGATTCCCGTCCCAGCCGGAGCGATCGTACGCTTCTGGTTAGCGTCGGGAACGATTTCACGCGTACGCGCCTTTGAACGGCTTCCGGTTGTCCGTCGAGTCTTCAGGTCAGACATGACCATCTCCCTACGGGAGCGTGTGAAAAACGCGCCACACGCCCGCTAGATGTCAGAAACCGATGTTTTCGGCCTCTAAATGTAAGGTACATCTAGTCAAACTGAATTTCAGGTGGAAGTTTCGGTATCCGAAGCGTCCCCCCGGTGGGACACTGGAGCCGTGGAAGCTACGAAGACCATCGTTCCGGACGAGGTGGAACGCGTCGCCGAGAACCTGGCTCGGGCGTCCCTCGCGCTGGCCCGGCGCTTCTCGGCCGGGGGCACCATGTGGTGCGCGTCGCCCGACTGGCCGTACCACGCCCACCACGTGGCCGTGGAGTTCGTCCACCCCGTCATCGTCGGCAAGCGGGCCCTGCCCGCCGTCACCGTGCCGCCCGCGGCCGACATGGTGGCCACCCTGCGGGCCTCGGTCGTGCCCGGCGACATCGTGCTGGTCCTGGCCGGCGCCGACGACCCACGGGTGGCCGACGCCATGCGCCGCGGCCCGGCATGGGGGGTGGAGACGGTCTGGATCGGCGCCGGATCCAAGCGCCCGCCGGTCGGCGCCGCCGACCACGTCATCTGGCTCGACACCGACTCGCCGCTCGACGCCTCCGAGCAGTTCGTGCGCATCTACCACCTGCTCTGGGAGCTGACCCACGTCTGCTTCGAGCACCCCGGGCTGCTCAAGGAGGCGCCGGAGTGCACGGACGAGGTGTGCATCACCTGTTCCGACGAGGGGCGCCCGGCCGAGGTCGTGTCGGTGGACGGCGACGAAGCGCTCGTCCGCACGCCCGACGGCCAGGAGCGCATCGACGTCTCCCTGATCGACCCACCCGTTCCCGGCGACCTGGTGCTGGTCCACGCCGGCTTCGCCATCCAGGCCTCCACACCACTGGCGGGGTCCAGGTAGATGCCCGAGACCACCGACTTCCTGTACCCGTTCATCGAGGGCGACGAGACTGACTCGGAGACGCTGCTGGGCGACCTGACCCGCTCGGCCGAGGGCAAGTGGTCCCAGAGCACCGCCCTGCGGACGGCGACGCTGACCGCCTGCTCCGAGCAGGTGCGGGAGACGGCCCGGGCCATCGCCGAGCGCTTCAACGCCGGTGGCCGGCTCTTCACCTTCGGCAACGGCGGCAGCGCCACCGACGCCGAGGCCGTGGCCCACCTCTACACCGAGCCACCCTACGGGCGCCCGCTGCCCGCCCGCTCGCTGGCCGAGGACCAGGCGGTGATGACCGCCCTGGGCAACGACGTGGGGTTCGACCTGGTCTTCTCCCGCCAGCTCATCGCCCACGGCCGGCCGCACGACATCGCCATGGGCTTCTCCACCAGCGGCAACTCCGAGAACCTGATGAAGGCCTTCGCCGAGGCCCACAAGCAGGGCATGCTCACCGTCGGCCTCTCCGGTTACGACGGCGGGCGCATGGCCGCCGAAGGCACCCCGGTCCAGCAGTGCCTGGTGGCCCGCTCCGACAGTGTCCACCGCATCCAGGAATCCCAGTCCGCCCTCAACCACGCCCTGTGGGCGGCGGTCCAGGAGGC
>JBOGIE010000060.1:3692-12208 GCA_050742435.1 Acidimicrobiales bacterium
GCTTCCTCGCAGCGGTGCACGCCCTCGTTGCTGGCCAGGCGCTCGAGCACGTTCTCCAGCGTGCCCCGGAGGGACTGGAGCTCGGCGATGCGCTCCTCGGTCTCGGCCAGCTTGTTCTCGACCAGGGCGGCCAGCTGGGGGTGGTGGTCGCCGCAGCAGCCCTCGGCCACGTGCAGGAACTCCTTGGCCTCGGTCAGGCGCAGGCCGAGGACCTTGGCCCGGTTGACCAGCTCGATGCGGCGCAGGGCCTCGCTGTCGTAGAGGCGGTAGCCGGCGTCGGTGCGGGCCGCGGGCTCGACCAGGCCCAGCTCCTCGTAGAGCCGCAGCGCCTTGCGGGTCAGGCCGGTGCGCCGGCCGACCTCGGCCACTCCCAGCAGACCGTCAGCGTCCATCGGGCACCAGTGTAGAACCCGGCCCCTAGGGCCGGGTCAACGGGGGGCGGTCAGGCGCCGGGGCCGTAGGGGCGACCGGCGGTCTCGTAGCAGTCGACGTGGTAGTGCTCGACGCGGTTCCACACGCCGTCGTCGTACACGTTGGCGATCACCTGCTGGAGCCTGCTCTTGGCCCGGAACTTGACCGGCAGCCGGCAGACCGCGCAGGTGGCGGTGTTGCCCGCCTCGATCAGGCGCGTCACCGCACGGCTGGTGAAGATGCTCTGAACCGTCATGTTCGAACTATCGGCATCCCGGAGGGTCCGGTTGAGCAATTCGGCCGCCAACTTGACGAGCCCGGCGGAGATCTGCAAAGTTGCCCGGCGTCGGGGCCCGGGGTGCGTCCGCCGTGCACCCCAGCCCCGACCTCTACCTCTCCTGCGGCCCCTCGGCCCGGTTAGGTGTCCGGCGGCCGGAAGGACGACTCGAAGCGGTCGTAGAACGCCTTCACCACCGACCAGTTGCTCTCACGCGACTCGAAGTTGAGGGTGAAGGTCTTGGTGCCCGTGACCACGCCCAGGTCGAGGTTGTGCAGCTGGACGTTCTGCCGGCTGTAGGTGAACTCCCATTCGGCGGCGTCGTAGCCGCTGAACTCGGTGGGCTCCAGGCGGATGCGGCTGTAGGTGGGCTGCTCGACGCGGAACCGCCGCTCCAGCTCGATCCACACGTTCTGGGCCGTGCGGCCGTTGGAGTCCTGGACCACCACCCGCAGGGCGGCGGCGGCGTCGGGGTGGCGGAAGTCGGTGTACTGGCCGGTCTGGCTGACGTTCCAGCCCCGGGGGTAGTCGATGCGGAAGCCGGTGGCCGGATCCACGAACTGCTCCCAGTCGACGGACGCGATCACGCGGTTGGCGCGGCCTTCGTTGGTGAGGATCTCCCGGCCGTTGGTGAAGAGGATGGCCAGGAGCACCAGCACCACGGCCACGGCCAGGACGTTCGTCCAGACGCTGCGGCGGCGGGGCACGGGCCACGGCTCCGGCGGGTCCCGGTGCTCCTCCTCGGGCGTGAAGATCACCGGCTTGGCGCCGGGCTCGGGGGAGAACATCCGCTCCAGCGCCACCCGAGGCGGGAGCGGGCCCGGCGGGGGGGCGTCCTCGGCCGGAGCCTCCGGAGCCTCCGGCGACGCCTCGCCGTGCTCCTCGTCGGCCGTCGCCGTCCGGCCGTCACCGGCGCCGTCGTCGAAGGTGATGGGCCGGGGGAGGTCGGTCTGGAGCTCGGGGTCGGCCCAGACGATGGTGTCGTCGGCCTCGGGCCCGGGCGGGGTCTGGGGGGCGAGATCGCCGGCCGCGGCCTCCAGGTGGGCCCGCAGCTCGTCGGCCGTGGGCCGCTCCGAGGGATCCTTCTGCAGGGTGAGCTCGAGCACCCGGGTCAGCGACCCGGCGGCGGTGGCCGGTCGGGGCGGGTCCGACGCGATGGCCTCCAGGATGGCGGCGGAGCCCTCACCGCCGAACGGTGGCTGGCCCTCGACCGCGTAGTAGAGCACCGCGCCCAGCGACCAGATGTCGGCCTCGGGGGTGCCGGCCTGCTCGGGGGCCATGAACGACACGCCGCCCATGGCACCGCTGCGGTCGACCTTGGGATCGCCGATGAGCGAGGCGATGCCGAAGTCGGCCACCCGGACGTCGCCCGAGGGCTCGACGTAGACCTTGGACGGCTGGAGGAAGCGGTGAACCATGTCCTGGTCGGTGGCGGCGTCGAGGACGTCGAGCAGCTTGAGCCCGAGGAGGGCGGCCCGCTCGGGTTCCATCGCACCTTCCCGCCCGACCGACTCGGCCAGGGTGGGCGCCTCGATCAGCTCGGTGACCACCCACGGGCGGTCGCCGTCGTCCACCACGTCGACGATGCGGGCCAGCCCCGGGTGCTCCACGGCCGCCATGGCCCGGGCCTCCCGCCGCACCCTCGCCGCCAGCGCCCGCCGCTGCATGTGGTCGAGCGGGTCGGGGAAGCGCAGCTCCTTCACGGAGACGAGCCGCTCGGAGATCAGATCTTCGGCCCGCCAGAGGATCCCCATGCCGCCCTCCTCGAGCACTTCGAGCAGGCGGTACCGGTCGTCGACCAGGCGGCCGGCAGTGACAACACCCGGCATGTGGGCAGAGCGTAGCCCGACCGGCCCAGTGGGGGGGTGCCGGTACAGTGGTTCTCGACATGCCACAGGAGCGCCAGGCGAGCCAGGAGAGCTTCGGGCCCAACGCCTGGCTGGTCGACGAGATGTACGAGCAGTACCGGGCGGATCCGTCTTCGGTGACCGAGAGCTGGCGCGACTTCTTCGCCGACTACCGCAAGGACACCGAGTCGCCGTCCGACGGCGCCCCCGTCACCGCCCGCCCCGCCCCGGCGCCGCGCCGTCCCGCGCCGCCCGCACCGGGCTCGGCCGGTGCCGAGGGTGCCGACGGCGCCGAGGGCGAGGCGCTCGACACCCGCCCGCTGCGGGGGGCGGCCGCCCGCCTGGTCGCCAACATGGAGGCCAGCCTCGGCGTCCCCACGGCCACCAGCGCCCGGGTCGTGCCCGCCCGCCTCCTGGAGGTCAACCGGAAGGTCCTCAACGGCTACCTGGCCCGGATCGGCGGGAACAAGGTCAGCTTCACCCACCTGATCGGCTACGTCGCGGTGCGGGCGCTGGACGCGGTGCCGGCCATGCGGTCGGTGTACGTGCCCGGCGGCGACGGCGACGGTGGGGGTGTGGCCTCGGTGGGCCGTCCCGCCCACGTGGGCCTGGGGCTGGCCATCGACGTGGCCCGGTCCGACGGGTCACGCACCCTGCTCGTGCCCTGTATCCCCCGGGCCGAGACGCTGGACTTCGCCACCTTCCACGCCGCCTACGAGGACGTCGTGCGCCGGGTCCGCAGCAACAAGATCACCCCCGACGACTTCGCCGGCGTCACCATGACCCTCACCAACCCCGGCACCCTGGGCACCGTCTCCTCGGTGCCCCGCCTCATGCCCGGCCAGAGCGTGATCGTCGGCGTGGGCGCCCTCGGCTGGCCGGCCGAGTACGCCGGGGCCGATCCCCAGGTCATGGCCCAGCTCGGCATGTCCAAGGTCATGACCCTCACCTCCACCTACGACCACCGGGTGATCCAGGGGGCGGAGTCGGGCCTGTACCTGCAGCGCATCGAGCAGCTGCTGCTCGGCGCCGACGGGTTCTACGACGAGGTCTTCCGCTCGCTCGGCGTCCCCTACGAGTCGGTCCGGTGGCGGCGCGACACCAACCCGCTCGACTTTGCCGGCGACAACGCCGTCCAGCGCGAGAAGCAGGTCCACGTCCAGACGCTGACGAACATGTACCGGGTCCGGGGCCACCTGATCGCCGACCTCGACCCGCTGTCGTGGAAGGAGCCCCGCACCCATCCCGAGCTCGACCCGGCCACCTACGGGCTGACCATCTGGGACCTGGAGCGCGAGTTCTTCACCGACGGCGTGGCCGGCCGGAGCGTCATGCCCCTCGGCGAGCTCCTCGGCGTGCTGCGCGACGCGTACTGCCGGCGGGTCGGCGTCGAGTACATGCACATCCAGGAGCCCGACCAGAAGCAGTGGATCCAGCAGCAGGTCGAGGGCGTGCACACCACCTTCGGCACCGCCGAGCAGCTCCACATCCTCGACCGGCTCAACGCCGCCGAGGCGTTCGAGCGCTTCCTGCACACCAAGTACACAGGCCACAAGCGCTTCGGGCTGGAGGGGGCCGAGAGCCTGATCCCCCTCGTCGACGAGGTCCTCGACGCCGCCGCGGTGGCCGGCTACCACGAGGCCGTGCTCGGTATGGCCCACCGGGGCCGGCTGAACGTGCTGGCCAACATCGTGGGCAAGTCCTTCCGCCAGATCTTCCGCGAGTTCGAGGGCGACCTCGACCCCGCCACCACCCAGGGCACGGGCGACGTGAAGTACCACCTGGGGGCGGCGGGCAAGTTCGTGGGCCGGTCGGGGGTGAACCTGCCGGTGACCCTGGCGTCGAACCCGTCGCACCTGGAGGCGGTGGACCCCGTGGTCGAGGGCATGGTGCGGGCCCGCCAGGACCTCATCGACGACCCTGAGGCGTTCCCCGCCCTGGCCGTGCTGATCCACGGAGACGCCGCCTTTGCCGGCCAGGGCGTGGTGGCCGAGACGCTCAACCTCTCGGCCCTGCGCGGCTACCGGATCGGCGGCACCGTGCACGTGGTGGTCAACAACCAGCTCGGGTTCACCACCGCCCCGGCCGAGGCCCGGTCGTCGGTGTACGCCACCGACGTGGCCAAGATGGTCCAGGCCCCCATCTTCCACGTCAACGGCGACGATCCCGAGGCCTGCGTGCGGGTGGCCCGCCTGGCCTTCGGCTTCCGCCAGCGGTTCCACAAGGACGTGGTGATCGACATGGTGTGCTACCGCCGCCACGGCCACAACGAGGGCGACGACCCGTCGTTCACCCAGCCGCTGATGTACAAGCGGATCGAGGCCCGTCGCTCGGTGCGCAAGCTGTACACCGAGACCCTTGTGCGCCGGGGCGACATCACCCTGGAGGAGGCCGAGCGGGCTCTCGACGACTTCTCCGCCCGCATGCAGGTCGCCTTCGAGGAGACCCGGCACTCGGCGCCGCCCGAGCCGGCCGCCCCCGCCGCCGACACCTCTCCGCCGCCGGTGCCGACCGGCCTGGTCCCGGTCGAGACCGGCGTGGACCGGGCCGTGCTCGACCTGGTGGCGGCGGCCATGGACGCCACCCCGCCCGGGTTCACCGTCCATCCCAAACTGGCCCGGACGCTCTCGGCCCGCCGCCAGCTGTACGAGCAGGGCCAGGTGGACTGGTCCATGGCCGAAGCGCTGGCCTTCGGCTCGCTGCTGGTCGAAGGCACCGACGTCCGGCTCTCCGGGCAGGACTCACGCCGGGGCACGTTCTCCCAGCGCCACGAGGTCCTCGTCGACTACGAGACGGGGGCCGAATGGCTGCCGTTGTCGAACCTCGTCTCGGGCCCGGTCTCCCGCTCAGAGGGCCGCTCGGGCCCGCTCTCCCGCTCAGAGGGCCGCTCGGGCCCGGTCTCCGGCTCGGGACCACACCCCGGGAAGCTGTGGATGTACGACTCCCTGCTCTCGGAGTACGCGGCCCTGGGTTTCGAGTACGGCTACTCCGTCGTCCACGGCGACGCCCTCGTCGCGTGGGAGGCCCAGTTCGGCGATTTCGCCAACGGGGCCCAGATCGTCATCGACCAGTTCATCACCGCCGGCCACGGCAAGTGGGGCCAGGCGTCGGGGCTGGTCCTCCTCCTGCCCCACGGCTACGAGGGCCAGGGGCCCGAGCACTCCTCGGCCCGGCTGGAGCGGTTCCTCACCCTCTGCGCCGGCGACAACCTCCAGGTCGTCTACCCCACCACGTCGGCGCAGTACTTCCACGTGCTCCGCCGCCAGGTCCGCCGGTCGGCCCGCCGGCCGCTCGTCGTGCTCACCCCCAAGTCGCTGCTGCGGGCCCGCCACTCCCGTTCGCCCGTCGACCAGTTCGCGGCCGGCCGCTTCCGTGAGGTGCTCGACGACCCGGCGTTCGCCGCCGGTGCCCGTCGCCGTGATGACGTGCGCCGGGTGGTGCTGGCTTCGGGAAAGGTGGCCTACGACGCCATGGCCCACCGCGACGAGCACGAGCTGCCGGTGGCCGTCGTGCGGGTCGAGCAGCTGTACCCGTGGCCCGAGATGCTGGTGCTCGACACGGTGTCGCGGTACTCGTCGGCCCGGGAGGTCGTCTGGCTCCAGGAGGAGCCGGAGAACATGGGGGCGTGGACTTTCGTCCACGGCCGCCTCCACCGCCTGCTGCGCGACGAGTACAGCCTCCGCCACGTCAGCCGGGCCGAGTCGGCCAGCCCGGCAACGGGCAGCCACACCGTCCACCAGCGGGAACAGGCCGACCTGCTCACTCGAACCTGCACGGGGCTGTAGCTGGCGGGATCGCACGTTCGCGCCGTCGAGAATGCTTGACTGATCGCGACATGGCTCCGCGTCCGCCCTCAGGCCGTCGTGTGGTGGTCGACGGGTCCAACCTGGCCACCGAGGGACGGAACACGCCCAGCTTGGCCCAGCTCGACGAGGCGGTACGGGCGTTTTCGGCCGAGCGCCCCAACGACGAGATCATCGTCGTGGTCGACGCCTCGTTCGGCTACCGGATCGACGAGGCCGAGCGCAAGATGTTCGAGGAGGCCGAGGAGGCGGGCGAGATCGTGTCGCCGCCGGCCGGGGCCATCGGCCGCGGAGACGGGTTCCTCCTGCGCATCGCCGACCGTATCGACGCCGACGTGCTGTCCAACGACTCCTTCCAGGAGTTCCACGGCGAGTACACGTGGCTGTTCGACGAGGGTCGCCTGGTGGGCGGCAAGCCGGTGCCCGGAGTGGGTTGGATCTTCACCCCGCGCACGCCGGTGCGCGGCCCGAAGAGCCGGGTGGCCACCCGTGATGCCGATCGGGCCCGCAAGCGCCGCGCCGCGGCCCCGGTCGAGGTGGCGCCCGAGCCCACCGCCGAAGCCATCGCCGAGGCCACGGCCGAGGCCATCGCCCCGGACTCGCCCAAGGCGCCGAAGCGGGGCAGCCGGCGGCGGAGCCGATCCGGGACCGGGCCGGAGGCGATCAACGAGCCCCTGCCCTTCATCACCTTCATCGCCGGGCACCCCCTCGGCACCGAGGTGGAGGGCACGGTCGAGGGGTTCACGTCCCACGGGGCGTTCGTCACCGCCGACGGGGCCCGCTGCTACGCACCGGTTTCCGCCCTGGGCGACCCACCGCCGCGCAGCGCCAAGGAGGTGCTCAAGCGGGGCGAGGTGCGGACGTTCGTCATCCAGGCCCTCGACCCACCCCGCCGCGGCATCGAGCTGGCCCTGCCCGGGCTGGCCAAGGTCGCCGGTGCGCCCACCGAGGAGACGGTCGAGGCCGAGATCGACGTCAGCGCCCACCGGGTGGCGCCCGCCGCCGAGGGCGAGGAGCAGCCGCCCGCCAAGCCCCGCCGCAGCCGCAAGAAGGCGGCGCCCGAGCCGGTGGCCGCCGCGCAGGAGCCCCAGCCTGAGCCCGTAGCCGAGCCCGAGCCCGAGCCGGCGAAGCCCCGCCGGAGCCGCCTGCGGAAGGCGGCCACGCCCGACCCCGAGGTGGCCGCCGCCTCGGCGGAGCCCCAGCCGCCCAAGAAGGCCACCCGGTCGCGCAAGAAGGCGGCGGAGCCGGTGGTGGTGCCCGAACCGGCCGGGGTCGAGCCCGAGCCGCCCAAGAAGGCCACCCGGTCGCGCAAGAAGGCCGCCGCGGTGGTCGAGCCCGAGCCCCAGCCCGAGGCGGCACCCCAGCCGGTGAAGAAGGCCACCCGGTCCCGGAAGAAGGCGGCCCCGGTCGTCGAGGCGGAACCCGAACCGCCGAGGAAGGCCACGCGGTCCCGCAAGAAGGCGCCCCCGGTGGTCGAGCGGGAGCCCGAGCCGGTGAAGAAGGCCACCCGGTCCCGCAAGAAAGCGGCCGCCCCCGCCGAGTGAGCAGAAGTGGTCGCTCTACGACCATCTCTGCGCGCTCGTGACGGACCTAGAGTCGATCCCGCATGCGCATCGCCACCTGGAACGTCAACTCGCTGAAGGTCCGCCTGCCCAAGGTGGAGGAGTGGCTGGCCTACGCCCGGCCCGACGTCCTGTGCATGCAGGAGACCAAGCTGGCCGACAGCGCCTTCCCGGCCCTGGCCTTCTCGGCGCTGGGCTACGAGTCGGTCCACTGCGGCGAGGGGCGGTGGAACGGCGTGGCCATCCTCAGCCGGGTGGGCCTCGACGATGTGGTCGCCGGCTTCTCCGACCAGGCCGAGGAGGAGAGCGTGGAGGCCCGCCTGCTGTGGGCCACGTGCGCGGGAGTGAGGGTGGGCACCGTCTACGTGCCCAACGGGCGACAGGTCGGCAGCGAGCACTACGAGGCCAAGCTGGCCTGGCTGGACCGCCTGCGCCGGCACGTGGAGACGACCTGCGACCCCACGTCGAACCTGGTGATCTGCGGCGACTTCAACGTCGCCCCCGAGGACCGCGACGTCTGGGATCCCACCAAGCTCCACGGCGGCACGCACATCAGCCCTCCCGAGCGTGAGGCGGTGGCCGCGCTACGCGACTGGGGCCTGTCCGACGTGTTCCG
>JBOGIE010000061.1:0-12208 GCA_050742435.1 Acidimicrobiales bacterium
GACAGGTAGTCGACCGCCGCCCCCAGGCCCACGGCCTCGGCGATCGGGGGCGTGCCGGCCTCGAACTTCCACGGGATGTCGTTGGGGATCCAGCGGTCGAGGCGCACGTCGCGGATCATCTCACCGCCGCCGAGGAAGGCCGGCATGGCGTCCAGCAGGTCCTCCCGCCCCCACAGCACGCCGATGCCGGTGGGCCCGCACATCTTGTGGGCCGAGAAGGCCAGGAAGTCACATCCCAGGGCGGCCACGTCGGTCACCGCGTGGGGTACCGACTGGGCGGCGTCGACCAGCACCACCGCGCCGGCGGCGTGGGCGGCCTCGGCCACCGCAGCCACCGGGTTCAGCGTGCCCAGCACGTTGGACATGGCGGTCAGCGACACCAGGCCGACCCCGTCGAGCTGGCGGTCGAGGTCGTCGAGCACCAGGCGGCCGTCGTCGTCCACGGCCAGGAAGCGCAGCTCGACGCCACGCTCCTCCCGCAGCATGAGCCAGGGGACGAGGTTGGCGTGGTGCTCCATCTCGGTGAGCAGCACGGCCTGGCCTGCGGGCAGGCACCACCGGGCATAGGAGTGGGCGACCAGGTTGATGGCCTCGGTGGCGTTCTTGGTGAAGACGATGCCCCGGGGCGACGGGGCGCCGATGAAGCGGGCCACCTGGGTCCGCACCGCCTCGTAGGCCGCAGTGGCCTCCTCGGCGATGCGGTACACCCCGCGGTGCACGTTGGCGTGGGTGGTGACGTAGTAGTGGTCCATGGCGTCGAGCACCGAGCGGGGCTTCTGGGAGCTGGCGGCCGAGTCCAGGAACACCAGCCGGTGACCACCCAGGTCGCGGTCGAGGATCGGGAAGTCCTTCTTGACCCGGGCGACGTCGAGCGTCACGAGCCGGGCGCCCCTGCCGTGCGGAAGGCGTCGTAGCCGTCCTGCTCCAGGCGGTGAGCCAGCTCCATGCCGCCGCTGGCCACGATCCTCCCGTCGACCAGGATGTGGACCACGTCGGGCTGGAGGTACTGGAGGATGCGCTGGTAGTGGGTGATGACCAGCACGCCGAGCTCCGGCCGGTCGGTCCGGACCTCCTGCACGCCCTTGGCCACGATCTTGAGGGCGTCGATGTCGAGTCCGGAGTCGGTCTCGTCGAGCACCGCGAACTCCGGCTCCAGGATGGCCATCTGCAGGACCTCGTTGCGCTTCTTCTCCCCGCCGGAGAACCCCTCGTTGAGGTAGCGGTCGCCGAACGTGGGGTCGATGCCCAGGCGGTCCATCCAGCTCATGATGGCCAGGCGCAGCTCCAGGATCGACAGGTCGACGCCCTTGCGGGCGGACAGGGCCTGGCGCAGGAACTGGATCACCGAGACGCCCGGGATCTCCTCGGGGTACTGGAAGGCCAGGAACAGGCCCGACTTCCCCCGCACGTCGGTGGGCCAGTCGGTGATGTCCTGGCCCTTGAACAGGATGCGCCCGGCGGTCACCGTGTAGTCAGGGTGGGCCAGCAGGGTGTTGGCCAGGGTGGACTTCCCCGAGCCGTTGGGCCCCATCAGGGCGGCCACCTGGCCGGGCTGGATGGTGAGGTCGACGCCCTTGAGGATCTCGCTCCCCGCCACCTCGACGTGCAGTCCCTGGATCTCGAACACGGGCCCGCTGCTCATTGTGTCTCCTGGTCGCTGCGCCCGCCGAGCCCTGATGGCACTCCGGCGAAGACCTCCGCTCCGCTCCGGTGAGGCCGGCGTGCCTGCTCAGCGTGCTCGCTCATGGGTCCAGATTATCACTACGGCCATAGGGGAAACCCCCCTGGCGTGACGCCGGACGTCAGCCGCCGAGCAGCCCGTTGTACTCCTGGATCTGGGCGTTCAGGGCGTCCACCCGGGCGTTGTAGCGGTCGATCAGGCCGTTGACGACCGGGACGTTGGCGTTGTACGACCGGATGTCGCCCCCCACCCGCAGCTCCTCCTGGGTGGCCCGCAGGGTGTCGATCCGGGCTTCGAGATCGTCGATCTCGGCCTTGAGCCGGGCGATCTCGTCCTCCCGGGCGCCGAGGGTGCGCTGCCGGAAGGCCACCACCGCGCCCCGGTCGGCGAAGTACTGGGCGTAGTGGGCCTCCAGCGCCGGCGAGAGGTTCTCGAACTCCGACCCGAGGATCGAGTGCATCTCGTTCAGGAGCGTGGGGCCACCGGTGTAGGGCTTGAGCCGCTCCTCCAGCCGTTCGTTGCCCGCTCGGGCCGCCTCCACCTCGGCATCCACCCGCTGCCGCTCGGCCGGGCCGAGGGCGGCGTAGGCGGCGTGGAGCAGCTCGTGGGCGGCGACGACGTACAGCAGGCCGTGGGCCTCGGGGCGGTCCGGCGCCCGCAGGTGGATGCGCCCGGCCACGTAGCAGCCCTGGGTGTGGGTGCGGGCCTCCGTCGCCGCCACCGACGTCTCCTCCAGCTGGCAGTTCCGGCCGAACGTGGCCGCGTCCTCGATGGCCGGGCCGGCGGCGAGGAACAGGCGGCGGGCCCGGTCGGTCATGGTCGTGGCCGTGACCAGGTCCTGCAGGCTGGCGGGGACCGGGACGGTGGTCGTGGTGGTCGACGTGGTGGTGGCCGGCGCCTCCGTGGTGGTCGTCCCCCCGGGGCTCACGCGGTCGACCGCGGTGCCCGAGCAGGCTGTCGCCAGCACCATCACCAAGCCCAGGACGGTCCGACGGAGCACCGCCCGAGACGGTACCGGCGTGGGTGCCCTACTACGCTCCACGTGTCTCATGACCGACCCCTGGACCGTCAGCGGCGAGGAACCGATGGGCGCGCCCGATGGGGTGGTGACCCTCGTCCAGGGATCCGCGTTCTGCATCTCCGGGCGCGACGGCGACGTGTCGCCCGGCACGCCCCAGGGCCTGTTCTTCCGCGACACCCGCTTCCTCTCCGGCGTCGACCTGCACCTGAACGGCCACCGGCCCGAGGTGCTGGCCGCCGAGCGCACGGGTCCGTTCTCGGCCACGTTCGTCCTCCGGAGCCAGCCCCACGCCGGCCAGGCCGACAGCAGCCTCATGGTCCTGCGGTACCGCTACGTCGGCCGGGGCATGCGCGAGGACATCGTCGTGCGCAACCACGGCGAGGAGCCGGCCTACTGCTCGCTCCAGGTGCGCTTCTCCGCCGACTTCGCCAACCTGTTCGCGGTCAAGGAGGGCCGGGCCCGGACCGAGGGCGAGGTCGACCTCACGACCACGCGGGACGGCCTGGAGTTCTCCCACCGCAACGGGGCCAGCCGCCGGGGCCTGCGCATCACGTCCGGCCAGCCGGCCCAGTTCGTGTCCGACACCGCGGCGTGGGAGATGGTCGTGCCCGCCCGGGGAAGCTGGAGCACCTGCCTGCAGTTCACCACCGTGATCGAGGGCGAGAACGTGGAGCCCCGCTACCTGTGCGGGCAGCCGGTCGAGGAGGCCATGCCCCAGCAGCGCCTGGAGAAGTGGCGCCAGGCCGTCCCCGCGGTGGACACCGACTACAAGGTGCTCCAGCAGACGGTGACCAAGGGCGCCGAGGATCTGGGCGCCCTGCGCATCTTCGACCCCGACTTCCCGGGGCGGGCGGTGGTGGCCGCCGGGGCGCCGTGGTTCATGACCCTGTTCGGGCGGGACTCCCTGCTCACGTCCTGGATGGCCCTGATCGTCGACCCCACGCTGGCCCAGAACGTCCTCCAGACCCTGGCCCGCTTCCAGGGCACCGACGTCGACCCCCGTAACGACGAGGAGCCGGGCCGCATCCTCCACGAGATGCGCTACGGGGAGGCTCCGTCCCTCTCGCTGGGCAGCGGGAGCCTCTACTACGGCACGGCCGACGCCACTCCTCTGTTCGTCATGCTCCTGGGGGAGCTGCGCCGGTGGGGACTGGCCCCTGACGTGGTCGACAGCCTCCTGCCCACGGCCGACCGGGCCCTGGCCTGGATCGACGACTTCGGCGACCGCGACGGGGACGGCTACGTGGAGTACCAGCGCTCGTCCGACCGGGGCATCGCCAACCAGGGCTGGAAGGACTCCTGGGACGCCATCCGCTTCGCCGACGGGCGCCTGGCCCGCACGCCGGTCGCCCTGTGCGAGGTCCAGGGCTACGTCTACGGGGCCTACCTGGCCCGGGCCCACTTCGCCGACGAGCTGGGCGACGCCCAGACCGCGTCCCGGTACCGGGCCAAGGCGGCGGCGTTGAAAACCGCCTTCAACCGCGACTTCTGGGTGGAGGAGCGGGGCTGGTTCGCCATGGGCCTCGACCGCGAGAAGCGGCCGATCGACGCCCTGGCCTCCAACATCGGACACTGCCTGTGGACGGGGATCGTCGACCAGGAGAAGGCGCCGCTGGTGGCCGAGCGCCTCCTGTCGCCCGAGATGTTCAGCGGGTGGGGCATCCGCACCCTCAGCTCGGCCATGGACGGCTACAACCCGGTCAGCTACCACGTGGGCTCGGTGTGGCCCCACGACAACGCCATCATCGCCGCCGGCCTGACCCGCTACGGGTTCGTCGAGGAGGCCCAGCGGGTCATCGTCGGCATGCTCGAGGCCGCCGCCTACTTCGGGGGCCGCCTGCCCGAGTTGTTCGGGGGCCTGGGGCGGGACGAGGTCCCCTTCCCGGTGACGTACCCGTCCTCGTGCGCGCCTCAGGCCTGGTCGGCCGCCTCACCCCTGCTGTTCCTGCGCAGCATCCTGCGCCTCGACCCCTGGATCCCCCACAACAAGGTCTGGCTCGACCCGATCCTGCCCAAGGAGATCGGTCGCCTGTGCGTCTCCCGCATCCCCCTGGCCGGGCGCCGGGTCACGGTCGAGGCCGACCATGACTCCGTCTACGTCGAGGGCCTGGGCCCCGAGATCGAGGTCGTCCAGTCGCCAAGGGCGCCGTTCACCGCCTAATTGGCGACGGGCACCCGGGTCCTTCGGACCACGCCCGTCGCGTGCCGGCGGGGGCCCCTGCCCCGCCGGCGATCCGGACTCCAGCGCGCCGCTACCAGCCCCGGTCGATCCACTCCTGGAGGCACCCGGGTCCTTCGGACCACGCCCGTCGCGTGCCGGCGAGGGCCCCTGCCCCGCCGGCGATCCGGACTCCAGCGCGCCGTCACCAGCCGCGGTCGATCCACTCCTGCAGGTGAGGGCGTTCGGTGCCGATGGTGGTGTCGTCGCCGTGGCCGGGCATGACGACCGTCTCGTCGGGCAGGGTGAACAGGCGTTGCTGGATGGAGCGGATGATGGTGGCGAAGGTGACGGGGTTGCGGCGGGTGTTGCCGGGCCCGCCCGGGAAGAGGGTGTCGCCCGAGAGCAGCACGGGCGACCCCTCGATGGTGAAGCACGTCGACCCCGGCGTGTGGCCCGGCGTGTGGAGGGCGTGCAGGCGGAGGTGCCCCACGTCGATCACGGCGTGGTCCTCGATGACGAAGTCGTAGGCCGGCAGCATCCGGGCGTCGGCCTCGGCCACCCCGACCCGGTGGCCGGCGGCCCGCACCGCGGGCACGGCCTGGATGTGGTCGCCGTGGCCGTGGGTGGTCAGGACGTCGCCCACCTCCAGCTCATCGCACAGGGGCAGGAGGACGTCGGGCTCGTCGGCCGCGTCGACCAGCACCGACTCGCCCGTCTGTCCGCACCGGACCACGAACACGTTGTTGACCATGGGCCCCACCACCACCTTGGTGATCTGGACCCGGTCGTCCTCGTAGTGCAGGGGCATGGACGAGAGTATGCCCCGATGCACTTCGGACCCACCGACGCCCAGGAGCGGCTGCGCGCCCGGGTCCGGGCGGTCCTGGCCGACGTGTCGCCCCCGGCCGAGGTGCGGCGGCTCATGGGGACCGACCTGGGCTTCGACCCCGGCGCGTGGATGCACCTGGCCACCGAGCACGACCTGGTGGGCCTCCACCTCCCGGAAGAGGTCGGGGGCTCGGGCCTGGGGTGGGTGGAGCAGTCGGTGGTGCTCGAGGAGACGGGCCGGGTGCTGCTGTGCGCCCCCTACCTGTCCACGGTCACCGCGGCGGCCGCCATCCTGGCCGCGGGCGGCGAGGACGAGGTGCTGGCCGCGGTGGCCGGAGGGCTGTGCACGGCCACCCTGGCCGTGGCCGAGGCGACCGGGCGGTGGGACGGGGCCGGCGTCCAGACCCGGGCCGTGCCCACACCGGGCGGAGGCGGGTGGCGGCTGGAGGGCGAGAAGTCCTACGTGGTCGACGGGTGCGCGGCCGACGTGCTCGTGGTGGCGGCCAGGGCCGACGGCGACGACGGAGAAGCCGGCCTGTTCGTGGTCGAGTCGGGCGCCCCGGGGCTCCACCGCGCCCCCCTTTCCACCGTCGACCAGACCCGCAAACAGGCCCGGATCACCCTCGCCGCCACGCCCGCCCGGCCCCTGCCCGGGGTCTCGGTCGACACGGCGATGGACCGGTGCGCCGTGGCCCTGGCCGCCGAGCAGGTCGGCGGGGCGCAGCGGTGCCTGGAGGCAGCGGTGGAGCACGCCGGGCGGCGGGTGCAGTTCGGGCGCCCCGTCGGCAGCTTCCAGGCGGTGAAGCACCTGTGCGCCGGCATGCTGCTGGAGGTCGAGTCGGCCCGGGGCGCGGCCTTCTACGCCGCCCGCGCCGCGGCCCGGGGCGACGCCGAGCTGCCGGCGGCCGCCGCGGTGGCCCAGTCGTGCTGCTCGGAGGCCTACGTGCGGGTGGCCACCGACAGCCTCCACGTGCACGGCGGGTTGGGGTTCACGTGGGACCACGACGCCCACCTGTACTTCAAGCGGGCCCGGTCCTCCCAGCTCCTCTTCGGCCACCCCCGCCACCACCGGGAGCGGCTGGCCCGGCTCCTGGGTCTCTGAGGTGGGGGGCCACTACCCTCGGCCCCATGGGTCTGTTCCTCGGCGTGCTCGCCGTCGCCGCGGTCTTCATCATCGCCGCCGTGGTCGTCGGCCGGGAGGCCCGGCGGCTGGCCACCCGCGCCCCCGGCCGGGTCTTCGAGTTCGAGGACGCGGTGGCGTGGGTGTGCGACCACGTGGGCCCGGAGGTGGCGGCCGTGCTGTCGCCCGACGACGTCCGCCGCATCCTCAACTGGCACCTGGAGTTCTTCCGGATCAAGGGGGTGTCGTCCAACGGGCACACGGCCCAGAGCGACGCCCCGGTCGTGGTCAGCGGGGCGGAGACGGTTGACTTCGTGATGATGAAGGCCGGGGCCGCGGGATCGCCGTACACGCCGGCCCAGATCCACGCCGTCCTCGACGCCCAGATGGGCTACCTGGAGGACATCGGGGCGGTCGGCCCGGTGGAGGAACGGGACGACGATCTCCCCTAGGCGCCGGACGGTGAAACTGCCGCCACCACCTGTCGCGTTTGTGCTTTCATAGGGCTACCGAAGAAAGGAGGTGGTCCAGCTGAACGACAGTAGTCTTGGGACCTCGGAGGTGGCTGTCCGCTAGCCGGCCAGCTGGACCGGGTAGGCGAATTCCGCCCGCCACCGCTCGGAGGATCGTCCGGGAAATGGTCCCTCCCGGTGCAGTCCGCATCCCCCAAGTTCCTTTCCAGCAATGTTCGAAGCAGACAAGGGGGCGCTTGGCGCCCCCTTGTCGCGCCTCGCCCGGGTGGAGGTGAGCCCCAGATGCAGTGCGTGATCGAGTCGAGCGGCCTCCGGCTGTCGGGGTACCTGGCCCGGCCCGCCGCGCCGGCGCCCACGTCGCCCGGCCTGGTCCTGTGCCACGGGTTCCCCGCCGGCCCCGGTGGCGCGGCCACCTCGGGCCAGACCTATCCCCAGCTGGCCGAGCGCCTGGCCGCCGACACCGGCTGGGTGGTGCTCACCTTCAACTTCCGGGGCACCGGGCAGTCGGAGGGGAACTTCTCCCTGGCCGGCTGGCTCGACGACCTCCGGGCCGCCATCGACCACCTCCTGGCCGCCGGCGGGGTGTCCGGGGTGTGGCTGGTCGGCTCCAGCACCGGCGGGGCGCTGGCCCTCTGCCAGGCCGGGGAGGACGATCGGGTGCGGGGCGTGGCCACCCTGTCGGCCCGGGCCGACTTCACCGACTGGGCCGCCGACCCCAGGTCCTTCGTGGCCCACGCCCGGTCGATCGGCGTGATCCGCGACCGTGACTTCCCCGCCGACCCCGACGCGTGGGGCCGCGAGCTGAAGGAGATCCGCCCGACCGCCCTGATCGCCAAGATCCCGCCCCGGCCGGTGCTGCTGGTCCACGGGGCCGACGACGAGACCGTGCCGCTGGAGGACGCCCGGGTGCTGGCCGACGCGGCCGGCGACGCCGTGGAGCTGCGCGTGCTCTCCGAGGCCGGCCACCGCCTCCGCCACGACCCCCGGGCCGTCGCCCTGATCCTCGGCTGGATGGAGCGCCAGGCCAGCGACTGACCGCTCAGGCTACGGCAGGGGCGTGCGGTCGATCACCTGGCGCACGGCCCGGGCCGCCGCTTCCGGGTCGGCCGCCTCCGTGAGCCAGCGCACGACCACGAACCGCCGGGCGCCGGCGTCGAGCATGGCGGGCAGCGTCTCCGGCGTGACCCCGCCGGTCACGAACCACGGCCGGGGGGCGGTGGCCGCGGCGTAGCGCAGGTACTCCAGGCCCGTCCCGGGCCGCCCGGGCTTGGTCGGCGTGGGCGACACCGGGCCCACCGACACGTAGTCCACCGGCTCGGTGGCGGCGGCGTCGAGCTCTGCCGGGGCATGGGTGGACAGGCCCACGACCACCCCGGATCCGAGGATGCGCCGGGCCAGCACGGGCGGGGCGTCGTCCTGGCCGACGTGGACGCCGTCCGCCTCCATCTCTAGGGCCAGGTCGGGCCGGTCGTTGAGGACGAACGGCACCCCGTGGTCGGCACAGACCGACGCCGCCAGCCGGGCGCGGCCGAGGAGGGGGCGGGCCTCGAGCCCCTTGTCCCGGAGCTGGACCACGTCCACGCCCCCCCGGATGCACGCGGTCAGGAAGCCGGCCAGGTCCGGACGGTCAGGGGTGCACAGGTACAGCCGCCGGTCCTGGATCCCTCCCGTCACCCGCCGGCCACGGCGCGGACCAGCTCGACCTTGTCGCCCTCGGCCAGGACGGTGGTGGCCAGGTCGGCCCGGGCCACCGGCTCCCGGTTGCGCTCGACGACCACCCACTTCCCGCCCAGCCCCAGGGCGACGAGCAGGTCGTCGACCGTCGCCCCCTCGGGCAGTTCCACCGGGTCGCCGTTGGCGACGACCTTCACGTTCCCGCCTTGGCCGCCTTGGCCGCCGACTTCACGGCCTTCTTGTGCTCCCGGACGGCGGCCAGGGCGCCGGGCCCGTCGATGTCGGCCACCGAGTAGTAGCCGGCCGCGGCGTAGGGCCCGGCCGCCTCCTCCCAGCCGGGCAGGGTGACGCCCAGGCGTTTGGCCAGCACCGCGGTGAAGATGCGCGACTTCTGCTCGCCGAAGCCGGGCAGCGACCGCAGGTTGGCGAACAGCTTCTGGCCGGTCTCCGCCGACGCCCACACGTTCTCGGCCTGGCCTTCGAACCGCTCGAGCAGGGCCCGGCACAGCTCCTGGGTGCGGCCGGCCATCGAGCCCGGGTACCGGTGCAGGGCCGGTGGGCCGCGGAAGACGGCGGCCAGGGCCTCGGCGTCCATGGCCGCGATCTCGGCCGTGTCCAGCCGCCCGCCCAACCGCTCCTTGAGCTCGTAGGGGCTGTGGAAGGCCCGCTCCATCGGGAACTGCTGGTCGAGCAGCATGCCGATGAGCAGGGCCAGCGGGTCGGTGGCGAGGAGTTCGTCGGCCGGCGGATCGCCCGTGAAGGCGAGGGTCTTGGGAGGCACGCGGCCACGGTACCGCCCTGCCCGGACGACTGCGGACGGGGCCATGTGCTGGAATGCCTCAGACTGCGGACCAAAGGGGGATGGTTCATGAGCCGGCGCGTGCTTCTCGCCGTGGTGGGCTGCATGGTGGTCGCCGGGCTCGTGACCCCGGCCGCCGCCCAGCAACCCCGCGGCCCGGTGGTGACTCCGAACGTCCAGGTGACGACCGACGTCACCCCGGGGCGGATCCACACCGAGCCCCAGATGCTCGTGCACCCGGACAACCCCAACGTCCTGGTCATCCCCGAAGTGGAGTTCAACACCTCCACCTGCCAGGTCTACGTGAGCATGGACCGGGGCCGGACGTGGGCCAAGTCGCCGGAGGATGCCATGCCCCCGGGGTACCGGGCCTGCGTGCGGCCGAACTTCGGCGCCTTCTTCGCCGCCAAGTTCGGCATCGACGGCACGCTCTACCTGGCCGGCACCGCCGCCGACCACGCCTCGTCCTCCGGCCCCAACGACCCCTTCGTCGCCCGCAGCAAGGACCTGGGCGCCACGTGGGAGTACTCGGTCATCAAGCGGTCCGAGGAGCGCGAGTTCCCCCGGGCCGACGGCACGTCGGTCCGCGACTTCGAGCGGTTCGGGTACGTGCGCCTGGGCGTCCACCCCACCGACCCGATGCGGGTCTACGCCGGCTTCCGCCGCCAGGGCGCGTTCCTGCCGCCCGCCCAGGCGTCCGAGCGCACGGTCGTGGCCGTGTCCACCGACGGCGGCGCCACGTTCGGTCCGCTGGTCGACGTCCTCGAGACCAGCTTCCCGCTGACCGACGTGAAGGGCTCCGACCAGCCGGCCCTGGCCATCGCCGGGGACGGCAGGATCTACGCCTTCACCAAGGAGCGCCCGCCGCTGGCCACCGGCGGTGGCGTCAGCCAGGCGCCCCTGCCTCCGCCGCCGGGCCCCGCCAACGCCTGCCGGCCGGCCTCGGCCAACCCCGCGGCCCAGCCCTGGGTCCCCACGCCGGTGCCGCAGACGCCGCCCGGAACCGGCCAGCCGGGTGCGGGGAGCCGCATGTTCATGGCCACGTCGGCCGACGACGGCCGGAGCTGGCAGGCCAGGACCATCGAGACCAGCGGGGTGATCTGCGGTCCCTGCCTGACCACGCCCGAGGCGGCCATCGACGCCAGGACCGGCGACCTGTACGTCGTCTTCGAGCAGAGCGACAGCGGCCCCCCGAACCCTCGCGACGACCGCAACATCTGGTTCATCAGGTCCACCGACGGCGGCGAGACGTGGAGCCGGCGCGTCCAGCTCAACGACGACCGGGACCCCAACCGTCGGCCGAACTACGACCAGATGTTCCCGGGCATCAGCGTCGCCCCCAACGGCCGGGTCGACGTGGCGTGGTGGGACTTCCGCACCGACGCCCTCTACAACCCGGGGGGCAACGGGAACACCACCCGCCGCGACCAGACCTGCTTCGACATCTTCTACACGTCGTCGTCGGACGGCGGCGTGTCGTGGGCCCCGAACTCACGCATCAGCGACCGCAGCATGAACCAGAACGAGGGGTTCGCCATGAACCTGGCCTACGACCTGCGGGGGCCGATCGGCGTGGCGTCGACCGACGAGGAGGCGTTCGTCGCCTGGTCGGACTCCCGCAACGGCACGTTCGACCTGCCCACCGAGGACACCTACTTCGCCAAGGTCATCCACGACGAGCCGGAAGGGGGTGGCGGGGACGGCCCGGCCATCAAGGCCTCCTCGGTCCTGCTCGGGCTGACCATCGGCCTGGTGCTGGCCGGGCTGGCCGTGGCCACCGTCGCCGCCAACGCCCGCAGGACCTGAATCGGGTGCGTTCCGCGTCGTGATCCGACCCCGGAACGGCCGATTTCACG
Source organism: Acidimicrobiales bacterium (assembly GCA_050742435.1). Classification (GTDB taxonomy): domain Bacteria; phylum Actinomycetota; class Acidimicrobiia; order Acidimicrobiales; family AC-14; genus CADCTB01. Next base: position 11,614 of record JBOGIE010000061.1, read on the forward strand.
ACGGAGAACGCACCCGGGCTCAGGGCTCGAAGCGGTAGCCGCTCCCCCGCACGGTGCGGACCCAGCGCGGGTGCTCGGGGTCCTCCTCGATGCGACGGCGGATGCGGCCGATGTGCTCGGTGACGGTGCCCGGGTGGGGGTCGTTGGCGTGCGGCCACAGCCGCTCGAGCAACGCGTCGCGGGAGAACACCTGCCCGGGTGACGCGGCGAGGAAGGCCAGGAGCTCGAACTCCCGGGCGGGAAGTTCGACGGTGCGGCCGCGCACGGTGACCTGCCGCTTGGCCGGGTCGATGTGGAGCCCGTCGAAGTCCAGCGGCCCGCTCGACCGGCCGGCGCCCGTCCGCCGCAGGATGGCGGCGATACGCCCCAGCAGCTCGGCGCTGGAGAACGGCTTGACCACGTAGTCGTCGGCCCCGTAGCGGAACCCCAGGACGCGGTCGGCCTCCTCGTTCTTGGCGGTCAGCAGGACGACGGGGACGTCGCTGCGGTGGCGGAGCCCCTCGAGGACGTCGAGGCCGTCCTGTCCCGGCATCATGATGTCGAGGAGGACCAGGTCGGGCTCCACCGCCGCCACCTTCTCCAGGGCCGCGGGACC
>JBOGIE010000062.1:0-12121 GCA_050742435.1 Acidimicrobiales bacterium
CCGGCTCTCCTCCCGGGCCACGGCTACGGACACCAGGGCCGCGCCCACGGTGGCCAGGTTGCCGACCTCGCACACGGCGACCCGGTCCGCGGCGGGCGGCAGGGTGGCGACCACCCCGGCCAGGGACTCCGCCGTGCGCACCACCCCTGCGCCGACCGTCATGGCGTGCTGGAGGCGCTCGCGCTCCTTGGCGCAGTCGGCGGCGACGGTGGTGGCGGGCAGGGCCGGTGCGGTCAGCGGCGCCCACGTCGACGTGCTCATGGCCCCGGTCTCCTCGCAGGCCTCCTTGCCCCCGGCGATGGCCTCCACCACCCGGGCGGCAAAGACCATCCCCTCGAGCAGCGAGTTGGAGGCCAGGCGGTTGGCGCCGTGCACGCCGGCACAGGCCACCTCGCCGGCGGCCCACAGGCCGGGCAGGGAGGACGCCCCGTCCAGGTCGGTGAGGATGCCGCCGATGCAGTAGTGGGCGGCGGGGGCGATGGGCAGCCAGTCGGTGGCCGGGTCGAGGCCGGCGGCGGCCAGGGCGGCGGCGATGGTGGGGAAGCGGGAGGAGAAGGACTCCAGCCCGGTGGCGTCCAGCCACAGGTGGTCGACGCCCTGGGCCAGCATGCGGGCGGCCATGGCCCGGGACACGACGTCGCGGGGGGCCAGCTCGTCGACGAAGCGCTCGCCGTCCACGTCGCGCAGCAGTGCCCCGTGGCCCCGCAGCGCCTCCGACAGCAGCGGCCGGGGCATCTGGGGGTGGTGCAGGGCGGTGGGGTGGAACTGGACGAACTCCAGGTCCGCCACCGCCACCCGCGCCCGCAGGGCCATGGCCACCCCGTCGCCCGTGGCCTCGGCCGGGTTGGTGGTGACCGAGTACAGCTGGCCCGCCCCACCGGTGGCCAGCAGGGTGTGGGTGGCCCGCACCTCGTGGCGGGCGCCGGTCGGGTCGAGGGCGACCACGCCCCGGCACCGGCCGCCCTCCACCAGCAGGTCGACCGCGAACCACCGCTCCATGACCGAGGCCGCGGTCATGCCCACCGCCTCGACCAGGGCCCGCTCGATCTCGGCCCCGGTGGCCGCGCCCCCGGCGTGGACCACCCGGGCGACGGAGTGGCCGCCCTCCCGGGCGAAGGCCAGGCCACCGGCGGCGTCGAGGTCGAAGACCGCCCCGAGGGCGATGAGGTCCTGGACGCGACCCGGCCCCTCGTCGACCAGGACCCGCACCGCGTCCACGTCGCACAGGCCGGCGCCGGCGGCCAAGGTGTCGGCCAGGTGGAGGTCGGTGGAGTCGGGGTCGCCGCCCAGCACCGCGGCCACGCCCCCCTGGGCCCAGCGGGTGGTGGCCTGGTGAAGGTCGGCCTTGGACAGCACCCCCACCCGCACACCGGGCTCGGCCGCCGCGGCCTGGACCGCGGCCGACAGCCCGGCCACGCCGCTGCCCAGGACCAGGAGGTCCAGATCGGGCTCAGCCATGCGGCCGGTTGTCACCGTCCACCTTGACCACCCGCGGCTCGAACCGGCCCAGCTGGGCGTCGTCGTAGTCGGCGTAGGTGATCAGGATCACCTTGTGCCCGGGCTCGACCAGGCGGGCGGCGGCCCCGTTGAGCTGGACCTGTCCGGGCTCGCCGGCGATGGCGTAGGTCTCGAAGCGGTTGCCGTTGTCGATGTCGAGGACGGCGACCTGCTCCCATTCCAGGATGTCGGCCCGCTTCATGAGCTCGGTGTCGAGCGAGATGGAGCCCGCGTAGTCCAGCTCGGCCCCGGTGACGGTGGCCCGGTGGATCTTGGACTTCATCATGCGACGGCGCATCTAGCGCACCTCCATGTTGTCGATCAGGCGGACGCCGCCGACGCGGGCGGCGATCAGCAGGCGGTCACCCACGACCTCGGCGTAGTCGAGGGTGGCGAGGGGCTCGCCGGCCACGACCTCGGCCATGACCCGGCGGGGATCGTCGGAAGCGGCGGCGGCGCTCAGCGCCCGGTAGAGGACGGTGGCCGCCTTCCGTTCGGCGGGCGACAGGCGGGCGTTGCGGCTCGAGCAGGCCAGGCCGTCGGGCTCCCGCACCGTGGGGCAGGCCACCACCCGGACCGGGAAGTTGAGGTCGGCGACCATGCGGCGGACGACCTCCAGCTGCTGCCAGTCCTTCTCGCCGAAGTAGGCGTGGCACGGGCCGGCCAGGTTGAACAGCTTGGCCACCACGGTAGCCACCCCGTCGAAGTGCCCGGGGCGGCTGGCCCCTTCCAAGACGTCGACGCCGGCCACGTGCACCGTCACTCGGGGCACGCCACCCGGGTACATCTCGTCCGCAGGAGGGGCGAACAGGACGTCCGCCCCGGCCTCGGTGGCGACGGCCAGGTCGTGGTCGAGGTCGGCGGGATAGTCGTCGAGGTCCTCCGTGGGGTTGAACTGCAGGGGGTTGACGAACACCGTGACCGCGGTGAGGTCGCACTCCCGGGCCGACCGCCGGATGAGGGAGGCGTGGCCCTCGTGCAGGAACCCCATGGTGGGCACCAGCCCGACGGTGCGCCCGCGACTCCTCGCCGCGTCGAGCTCCTTGCGCAGCTGGTCGCCGCGGTCGAGCACCCTCATGAGACACCTTTCGACGTTCCGGCCCCGAACCTCGGGTGCCGTTCGTGCCCTCTGAGCCTACTGCCGGCCCGTCTCCAGGATCGTCGGGCGGGTCGACGGGGCGTCGATGCGGAAGGCGGCCGAGTACACGGCGTTGGCGGCGTGGGCGGCAAGAAGGGGCAGGGCCGAGCGGGCCAGGGGGTCGGGGACCACGCCGGCGGCGTACAGCCAGCCGCGTCCCAGGTCCTCGTGGAGGGTGAAGGGGACGACGTAGCCGTCGGCGGCCGAGCCGGCCTGGGGCTCATCCTGGGCGGCCAGGTGGGCCTCCACCTGCTCGGCCGCCTCGTTGGCCGCCGCCCCGGCGCCGGCGCCGCCCTCGGCCCCGGACGCGGTCGACAGGTGGACGACCCAGCGGTGGGGCTCGTCGCCCAGGCGCGGGAGCTGGAGACCCACCACGGCCAGCGGGGTGGGGACCAGGGCGGCGATGGCGCCCAGGACGCGCTCGAGCATGAGCCGGAGCGGCTCGTAGGGATGGAGGGAGACGGCCGTGTCGTTGAGGAGGGCCAGGACGCGGCGGTGGCGGTCGAGGTCGATCAGCTCGTCGTAGGCCTTGAGGGCGGTGCGCACCGCGGCGTAGAGGCGGTTGGTGGTGAGCTCGGCCTTGGGCAGGTAGCCGTCGATGTCGTAGTCGTCGATGGTGGCCCGCTCGGGGGCCACGCCGGGCTGGCCGGTGCGCAGGAGGATGCGGACGAACCGGTTGCCCAGCTCGTCGCGGATGGCGGTGCAGGCGTCGAGGCCGGCGGTGTCGGTCTCCATGACCACGTCGAGGAGGATGACCGCGATCCCCGGGTCGGCCCGCATGGCCTCGACCGCGCCGGCGCCGGTGGCCGCGGTGACCAGCTCGATCGGGCGACCCCCGTGGCGCATCCCCCGCAGGCTCAGGCGGGTGACGGCGGCCACGTCGGGCTCGTCGTCGACGACGAGCACGCGGACGGTGTCGGTCATGTATCGGTCTCCGCCGGGTTGCGGGGGAAGCGCAGGTGGACCTCGGTGCCTCGACCGGCCTCGGAGCGGATCTCGGCCGAGCCGTGCATGCCGTCGGTCACCAGGTTGTTGACCACGGCCAGGCCCAGGCCGGTCCCGCCCAGGTGGCGGCCGGTGGTGAAGAACGGCTCCCACACCTGCTCGAGGCTCTCTCGCGGGATGCCGCGGCCGAAGTCGCGCACGGTGACGTTGAGGTGGCCGTCGTCGCCGGACAGGACGATCTCCACCCGGCCGCCCGTGCCCTCCGGGTAGGCGTAGCGCTCGGCGTTGGACAGCAGGTTGAGGAGGGCCTCGGCCAGGCATCCCGGGTTGCCCACCCAGGGCTCCTTGGGGTCGGCCCGCTCGTCGCGCAGCTCGACGGTGAGGCCGGCGGCCCGGGCCTTGGGGGCGAAGAGGGCGAGCACGTCGTCGACCACCGAGGTCAGGTCGACCTCCTCGACCAGGGCCACGGCCTGGCTGGTGGACAGGCTCTTGAACCGTTCCACCAGCCGGGTGGCCCGGGCCAGGTTGGACGAGATCAGCTCGGCCGCGTCCATGGCGTCCTGGATGGGGCCGGTGATGGGGCCGGCGTCGCAGACCAGGGCGGCCAGGTCATCGGCCAGGATGCTGGCCGCGGTGGTGATGATGCCGAGCGGCGTGTTGATCTCGTGGGCCACGCCGGCGACCAGCTGGGCCAGCGACCGGTACCGGCCGGCGTGGAGCTGGACCTGGAGGGCGTGCTCCTTGACCGTCTCGGCGAACAGCCGCTCCTGGGTGATCCGCAGCTGGGCGCCGATGCCGGCCAGCAGGCCGGGCATGGCCTCGGGATAGGCGGCCATGTAGGCCACGAAGGCGGGCCGGCTGAGCACGAAGAAGCGGGTGGGCTCGGTGGCGACGACCAGGGCCGAACGGGGCGCGGGGTCGAGCAGGCCCGGCTCGCCGAAGGAGCCCCCCGGGCCCCGGTCGCCCAGGTCGACCAGCTGCCCCTCGCTCCCCGGCCGGCTGATCGTCACCCGCCCGGAGAGGACCACGTAGAGCCCGTCGGACGGGTCACCCGGGCGGCAGACCGTCTGGCCCCCTTCGACCTCGCGGAACTCGCCCCGCGTGGCCAGGGTGGCCAGGTGCCGGTCGTCCAGGTCCCGGAAGGGGCGGGCGTTGCGGAGCTCGTCCACGGGCCAGCAGGCTACTGGTGAACCGTCAGAGCGGGCCCAGTCGCCGTACCTCGCCGCCGGCCAGGTCGGCCAGGGGGGCGAGCACGAACCGGCGCTGCCACATCCGGGGATGGGGGACCACCAGGTCCGGCTCGTCGACCCGGAGGTCGCCTACCAGCAGGACGTCGACGTCGAGGGTGCGGGGGCCGTCTTTCACGGTGCGGACCCGTCCGGCGGCCTCCTCCAGGCGCCGGCCCAGCTCGAGCAGGGCCCGGGGCGGGAGCTCGGTCTCGAGGGCGACGACCACGTTGAGGTAGGGCGACTGGCCGGGCGGGCCACCCACCGGCTCGGTCTCGTAGACGGGCGAGACCTCGACCACGTCGGGCAGGGCGGCGATGGCGGACCGCAGGTGGGCCCGGCGGTCGCCCAGGTTGGAGCCCAGCCCGAGGTAGGCCCTCACGGGCGGGTGATGGTGACGCCGGCCGAGGCCAGATCCACCGGCAGCGGCGGGCGCAGCTTGCGCACGGTCACCGTGACGGAGGCGATCCGGTCGTCGACGGCCAGGACGTCGTCGGCGACCCGGGTGGCCAGCCGCTCCAGCAGGCGGTGCTGCTCGCCGGTGACGACCCGGGCGACGGCCACCGACACCTCGCCGTAGTGGACAGTGTCGGCCAGGGCGTCGGTCCGACCGGAGGTGGCCAGGTCGACCACCAGATCGACGTCGACCTCGAAGGGCTGGGCCCGGCCCTGCTCCTCGGGCAGCGCGCCGTGGGTGCCCATGAGGCGCAGCCCCTGCAGCCGAATGAGGTCGGTCAGGGCTTTTCCAGGGTGAGGGCCATGGCCACCAGCTCCCGCCCGGGCGGGCCCATCTGCCGGGAGTTGATCTGCTCCACGATGGAGATGGCGTGGGCCGAGGACGGCACCAGGCCGGCGTAGACCAGGTAGCCCGCCACCACGCCCTGCAGGCGGTCGCCCAGCTCCTCCTGGTGGAGGAGGACCTTGTCGCCTTTGGCGATCCAGGTGGCCAGCTTGGGATAGAGCTCGGTCAGCACCGGCCGGGGGTCGTCGTGGAGGGGCATCGGGATGTGCTCCCAGGTCACCCCGAGCTCGTCGTAGGCGTGGAGGTTGTGGGGCGACGCCAGCAGCGAGACCACGCGGGCGAAGCCCTGCTCCCGGATCCAGATGATCTCCTCCTGGCGCCGGACGGGGCGGTGGGAGCGGGCGTGGCCACCGGGCCGCTCGCTGATGGCCAGGCGGTCCTTGATGATCCAGGCGAAGTTGCGAGGGGCGATGCCGGCGGCCCACTTGCCCTTCATGCCGGCTGGGCGGCGAGGAGCCGCGCCGCGGCGACCGTGGGTCTTACGTCGTGGACCCGGACCATGGCCACGCCCTGGGCCATGGCCCAGGCCGCGGTGGCCACCGAGGCCTCCACCCGGTCGTCGGCCTCGGCCCCGCCGGTGAGGCGGCCGAGGAAGCCCTTGCGGCTGGTACCCACCACCACCGGGTAGCCGGTGGCGACCAGGGTGTCGAGGTGGGCCAGGAGGGCCAGGTTGTGCTCCACCGTCTTGCCGAAGCCGATGCCCGGGTCGATCCAGACCTCGTCGACGTGGGCCGCGGCCGCCCGTTCCACGAGAAACCCGGTCACCTCGGCCACCACGTCGCCATAGGTGGGGTGGTCCTGCATGGTGCGGGGGTCGCCCTGCATGTGCATGGCCACCCAGCCCACGCCCGGGCCGGCGGCCGCCGCCACCGGGGCCAGGGTGGCCGACACGTCGTTGACCAGCGTGGCTCCGGCGGCGAGGGCGGCCTCGGCCACCTCGGCCTTGCGGGTGTCGATCGACACCCGTATGTGGGGAGCGAGCGCCTCGACCACGGGCAGGACCCGGCGCAGCTCCTCGTCGAGGGGCACGGGCTCGGCCCCGGGACGGGTGCTCTCCCCGCCCACGTCGACCACATCGGCCCCTTCCTCGACCATCCGCAGGCCGTGGGCCACGGCCGCGCCGGCGTCGAGCCACCGACCGCCGTCGGAAAAGGAGTCGGGCGTGACGTTAAGCACACCCATCACCAACGGCCTCACCGGCGAGATGGTACCGGGCGCGGCGATTGGTCGATCGGGGTCCGGGCGGGATATGCCGGCCTACCGGCGGCCATGTATGAACGCCATGGCTTCGGCCCGGGTGGACGCATTGTCGCGGAACAGGCCGCGTACCGCCGAGGTCACGGTGGTGGTGCCCGGCTTCTGGACCCCGCGCATGGACATGCACAGGTGCTCGGCCTCGACCACGACCAGGACGCCGCGAGGCTCCAGCTTCTCGTCGAGCTGGTCGGCGATCTCCGACGTCAGCCGCTCCTGGACCTGGGGCCGGCGGGCGTAGGAGTCGACCAGGCGGGCCAGCTTGGAGAGGCCGGTGATCCGCCCGTTGGCGTTGGGGATGTAGGCCACGTGGGCCTTGCCCACGAAGGGGGCGAGGTGGTGCTCGCACACCGAGTACAGCGGGATGTCCTTGACCATGATCATCTCGTCGTGGTCGGCGGCGAAGGTCACCTCGAGGTGCTCGGCCGGGTCGTGACCGAGGCCGGCGAAGATCTCGGCGTACATGTCGGCCACCCGCTCGGGTGTGCGCAGCAGGCCCTCGCGGTCGGGGTCCTCGCCGATGGCCTCGAGGATCTCCCGGACCGCCTTCTCGATGCGGCCCTTGTCGATCACAGCCGAAGTGTACGGGTCAGGCGGACCAGTCGATCGGGCCAGAGACCGACGCGTGCTCAGGGACGGACGAGTTCGACGTGGCGTCCGGCCGTGCGGGCCAGATGGGCGAAGTCGTCGACATCCGACGTAACGATGTCGTCGCCGTCATTCGCCAGGAGCACGGCGGCGGCATCGATGACATCGGCCAGCCCTGCAGCGGCCAGCAACTCACCGGCCGCCCGCCCGAGGGGCGTGTCGAGGGGCTGCACGTCGATTCCGGTGAGCGCCCGGCCGAGGCGGGCCTGCCCACCGCCTCCTCTCCAGACCTGGCCGAGCACACCGGCATGGGTCAGCGGCAGGTCGCCGGCGGCGTGCGCCGCCTTGAGCCTCGTCCACATCGCCCGCTCGTTCCGGTCGAGGGCGATCAGGGCGCCGCTGTCGAGCACCAGGGTCATGGGGACCGAGTGGAACCCGGACGGCGGGCCCGCACCACGACAGACTCTTCACGGTCACGACGGCGTTGGGCCATCATCTCCTCAGGTGTGATCTCGCCGAACTCGGACTCGTACTCGGCGATCGCGATCCGGAGCTCTTCCAACCGGCGATCGCGGCGAGCTTGTTCGGCGAGGGCGGCAGTCGCCCATGCGCTCAACGACTTCGCCGATCCGGCGGCCACGGCACGCCTCCCGGCGGCCACCAACTCGGGTTCGACGGTGACCGTGAGGCGCTGCTTCCGGGTCATACGATCATGGTAACACCAGTATGAAGATTTGCTGCTGATTTCGTATCATTCGACTACTTCCTGATATCCGTCATACTCTGGTGGTACGCCGGCTGCCGCCTGGAGGGCAGCCGGGAGCGTGGCGAGCGATTCGCGAGGGGCTCCTCTTCACCGGCTGACGCGCGCCGTCAGCCGGGCGCCGTCCCCGCCGGCGGCGCCTGCGACCGCGACCGGTAGCCGAGGCGGGGCCGTACCGGGATGCCGGCGGCAACCAGGCCGGCCCTGATCGTGCCCTCTGTTCGGCCGCTGAGCAGCTCGATGTCGAACATCGACAGGCCGAGGTTGACGTAGAGCGTACGGAGAAGGTCGGCTGGCAGCGGGTCTTCGGGTACCGGCGTTGCTTCCTCCCGCCATCTCGGCACGCCGGCCTTGATAAGGGCGGCCCGTACGCGCCGGTCCTTCCGGAGCCGTTCGAGGCGCGCCGGACTGTCCTGCGGCCGCTCCCACCGGTTGCGGCGCACGGGGATGCCGAAGTCGTGGAGGCGCCTGAGGACGAACCCGGAGCTCACCCCAAGCTCGGCAGCGACGGCCGCCGCCGACATGTCTCGGCCCAGGTACAGCTCCTCGAGGGTGGCGCGGTCGCACGGCCGCCGCTGCGACCGCGGCCGGCCTCGACGGCGCTCGACGTCCAACCCGTGGTCGCGGAGCGCCCTGGACACCGCGGCGCGGGCATACCCCAGTCGCTCGGCGATCTCGTGGACCCGCAGCCGTTGCTCCACGTACAGCGTCCGCAGCAGCGTCTCGGTGAGCTCGGGCATGGGCGTCCTGCGGGTGTACCGCGGGCCGCGGATCGGGATGCCCTCGCCGATGAGTCGCTCCCGTATGGTCGTGGCCGAGTAGTCACCGAGCACGCGCACGATGGTCGGCATCGACAGTCCCTGGCGCACATAGAGATCCTCGAGCAGCTCCGGGGTCAGCTCGACCTGGCGCTTCGGCACCGTCATGCGTCGCACGGGAATCCCCTCCCGCCGGAGCGCCGTCCGCACGGGTCCCTGGCTCCTCCAGCCCGTACGTTCGGCCACCTCGCGCAGGGTGAGGTTCCGGCCGACGTACAGGTCGAGCAGAACCTCGCGGGTGAGGGGCCGGCCGGGGGCCGGGCGCGGGCGCCTGTCTCGGGGCGGTCGCCGGGGCGGGGGCGGGCGCACCGGAATGCCCTCCGCCCGCAGCTTGCGGAGGACGGCCGCGTGGCTGCGGCCGAGGAGCAGGCCGATCTCGGTCGCCGACAGGCCCCGGCGGGTGTACAGGTCGTCGACCAGCTGGCGATGCATGACCCGCGTGTTGAGCTCGGCGCCTGGCTCGTCGCGGCGGGGGACGCCGTGGCGCTTCAAGGCCCGTACGACGTCACGCCGGCCGTAGAGCCGGGCGAGACGGGCGTCGCCGCCGGGAGGGAGCCGGGCCCCGGGGCTGGCGTGGAGCTTGCGGATGGGGACGCCCAGCTCGGCTGCCCGGCGGCTCACCCGCCGCGAGTAGGTGCCGAGACGGGCGGCGATCTCGGCGATCGTGAGCCCCTGTCCGTGGTGCAGGTCCTCGAGGTCCCGCTTCGACAGGGCCTGCTCCGGAGGAGCCGGTCTCGGTCGGGCACTGGCATCGCGGGCGGGGCCGGCACGACGGGAACGGGCGGGGATGCCGGCCCGCGCCATGGCCCGCTGAACGGGCGCTATCGACGAGTACCCGCAGCGCTCGGCGATCTGGCGGCGGGTCAGGCCTTGGCGAACGTAGAGGTCCTCGAGCAGCTCGGGTGTGAGCCGGACCCGACGGGCGTTCACGTTGTCAGGCGTCGGCTGGGGGCCTTGCGCAGCCACCCGGCCGGGTGGGCCCACTCGTTCCGGGTGGGATCGGGACGGCTTCACTGCCGATCATGGGGAAGTCGGCCATGGGGGACGCCACGGGGATGGCCGCCACGGGGATGGCCGCCGATGGGCCTACCAGTCCCGCGTGGGGCGGCCGTGCTCCTTGCGCCACGCCTCGATGAGCTGGGCCCGCCACACCAGGGCGGAGATCAGCGACAGGCTGCCGGCGACGGTGGCGGCCACGAGGATGGCCGTGGCCCCGGTGGCGAACCCGACGACGAGCAGGACGAAGCCCGCGATGCCGAAGGCGACCGACATGCGCAGCGCGGTCGGCCACAGTCGCCAATCCCCGGGGCTTGGGCCCGAGCGGCCCTCAGATCGGGAGGACGAGCTGGCCACCTAGGGAGTACCGGCCGGGCGGATGCGCCGGGGCTGGTTGAGGCCGGATGGGGCCGAGGCCTGGCGGCGGGGGCGCTTGGGCACCTCGCCCAGTATCTCCATGACCTCGGGGGTGTCGAGGGTCTCCTTCTCGATGAGCGCCTCGGCCAGGCGGTCGAGGACGGCCCGGTGCTCGACGAGGATCTCGGCCGCCTCGGCGTGGGCGTCTTCGATGAGGCGACGGACCTCGCGGTCGATGTTGGCGGCCACCTGGTCGGAGTAGTTGGCCTGGTGGCCGATCTCCCGGCCCAGGAACACCTCGCCGTTCTTCTGGCCGAGCTGCTGGGGGCCGATCTCGTCGCTCATGCCGTACTCGGTGACCATGGCCCGGGCGATCTGGCTGGCCCGCTCGATGTCGTTCTGGGCCCCCGTGGTCGGGTCCTGGAAGATCAGCTCCTCGGCCGTGCGCCCGCCCAGCAGCATGGCCAGCTGGTCGCGCAGGGCGGAGCGGGTGGTGAGGTACTTGTCCTCGGTGGGCAGGGCGAGGGTCCAGCCCAGGGCCCGGCCCCGGGCGATGATCGAGATCTTGTGGATGGGGTCGGCGTCGGGCAGGGCGTGGCCGACCAGGGCGTGGCCGCCCTCGTGGTAGGCGATGACCCGCTTCTCGTTGTCCGACATGAGCCGGCTCTTGCGCTCGGGGCCGGCGATGACCCGGTCGACCGCCTCCTCCAGCTGGGGCATGCCGATCTCCTCGAAGCCCCGGCGGGCGGCGAGCAGGGCGGCCTCGTTCATGAGGTTGGCCAGGTCGGCACCGGTGAAGCCGGGCGTGCGGCGGGCCAGGACGTCGACGTCGACCCCCTTGGCCAGGGGTTTGTTCTTGGCGTGGACGTTGAGGATGGCCCGCCGGCCCTCGAGGTCGGGGCGGTCCACGACGATCTGCCGGTCGAACCGGCCGGGCCGGAGCAGGGCGGGGTCGAGGATGTCGGGCCGGTTGGTGGCGGCGATGAGGATGACGCCGGCCTTGGTGTCGAAGCCGTCCATCTCCACGAGGAGCTGGTTGAGGGTCTGCTCCCGCTCGTCGTGGCCGCCGCCCAGCCCGGCGCCCCGGTGGCGGCCCACGGCGTCGATCTCGTCGACGAAGACGATGGCCGGCGCCGACTGCTTGGCCTGCTCGAACAGGTCGCGCACCCGGCTGGCGCCCACGCCCACGAACATCTCCACGAAGTCGGAGCCGGAGATGGAGAAGAAGGGCACGCCCGCCTCGCCGGCCACGGCCCGGGCGAGGAGGGTCTTGCCGGTGCCGGGGGGGCCGAAGAGAAGGACGCCCTTGGGGATCTTGGCCCCCATGGCCAGGAACTTGCCCGGGGCTTCCAGGAACTCCTTGATCTCCTGGAGCTCCTCGACCGCCTCGTCGGCGCCGGCCACGTCGGCGAAGGTGACCTTGGGCTGGTCCTTGTTCACCTGTTTGGCCTTGGCCTTGCCGAACTGCATGACCCGGCTGCCGCCGCCCTGCATGGTGTTCATGACGAACAGGAAGGCGCCGATGAGCAGGACGAAGGGCAGGAAGGTCTGCAGGATCGTCCACCAGATGGGGTCCTTCTGGTGGTCGACCTTCACCTCCACCCCGTTGGTGCGCAGGATGTCGACGACCTTCTCGGCGTCGTCGCGGACGTAGGTGACCCGGTACTTGCCGCCGTCGACCAGCTCGCCCTCGATGGCCGCGTCGCGGTCGGCGACGGTGGCCGTCTTGACCTGGCC
>JBOGIE010000063.1:0-11994 GCA_050742435.1 Acidimicrobiales bacterium
CGAGGCCCATGACCCGGGCCACCTTGTCGAACGCCTCCCCGACGGCGTCGTCGACCGTGGTGCCCAGCAGGCGGTAGCGACCGTGGTCTTCCATGTGGACGAGCATGGTGTGGCCGCCCGAGACGAGGAGGACCACCAGCGGGGGCTGGAGGTCGGGCTCCTCCAGGAAGCAGGCGTAGAGGTGGGCCTCCATGTGGTTCACCCCGATGAACGGCAGGCCCCAGGCCACGGCGTAGGCCTTGGCCGCGCTGATCCCGACCAGCAGGGCGCCGGCCAGGCCCGGGCCGACGGTGGCGGCCACCGCCGACAGCTGGCTGCCGTCGAGCCCCGACTCGACCAGGGCCTGGGCCACCGCCGGGGTGAGCAGCTCCACGTGGGCCCGGCTGGCGATCTCGGGCACCACCCCGCCGTAGCGGGCGTGGAGGTCGACCTGGCTGGAGACGACGGACGACAGCACGTTGGTGCCGTCGGCCACGACCGCGGCCGCGGTCTCGTCGCAGGACGTCTCGATGCCGAGGACGTGGAACCGGTCGGGAAGGTTGGCAGCAGCGCTCACGGGATTTACCGTAGGCCCTCGCTGACCAGGGTGACGCCCGGTATGCCGGCCTCGATCTCGGCCAGGCGGCGGCGGTACTCGGCGGTGTCGACGTCGTGGGCCCACATGACCAGGGCGTCCTCGTTGGTCTCCACGTAGTAGTTCTTGCGGATGCCGGCCGGGCGGAAGCCGAAGCGCCGGTACATCTCCTGGGCCGCGTGGTTGCCGACCCGTACCTCGAGGGTGAGGTTGCACGCCCCCCGGCGGATGGCCTCCCGGGCCAGGGTGAGCAGCAGGCGGGTGCCGATCTTGTTGCGGTGCCAGGCGGGGTCGACGGCCAGGGTGGTGATGTGCCCGTCGTCGTCGGTGACCATCAGCCCTCCGTAGCCGACCAGCACCCCGTTCACCCGGGCCACGTAATAGGCCCGGGACGTACGCAGGGCCAGTTCGCTCACGAACAGGCTCAGCGACCAGGGGCGGGCGTAGACCTGGGACTCGATCTTCAGCACGGACCGGAGGTGGCGCCGGCGCATGGGCACGACGTGCACGACCAGCTGCTCGGGCCCCACCTCGCGCCGGGCCTGGACCATGGCTACCTGGCCCGGTCCGCGGCGGCCGTCCAGTTGATCTCGGCGTCGCTCTTGCGGAGGTACAGGGGTTGCAGCTCCCAGGGAGGGACGAACTCCTCCCGCAGGGCCTGGGGATGGGCCAGCTCGACCAGCGAGGCGGCCGAGGGGAAGGCCGAGGTGGCGTCGCCGGGCTCGGCGCCGGAGACCTCGGTGAGGATCTCGGGGTAACGCATGGCCCCGTCGCCCACGACCAGGCAGTCCTCGCCCCGGGCCAGCAGCTCCGACGCCAGGTCGTCCGGCGTGCCCACCTGGTAGCCCGAGAGCCGCTGGGCTCCTCCGGGCACGTGCCGGTAGAAGGCGTAGAAGAGCTCCCCCCGGCGGGCGTCGATGGCGGGGACGATGAGCCGGCTGGTGTAGCGGACGGGGAAGGCCAGGAGGTCGAGGCTGGAGATGCCGATGGTGGGCACCCGCAGGGCCTGGGCCAGGGCCTTGGCCGCGGCCACCCCGACCCGCAGCCCGCTGAACAGCCCCGGGCCGACGTCGACGGCCACCACGCTGATCTCGTCGAGGTCGATCTGGGCCTGGCGGCACATGAACTGGACCGCGGGCATCAGCGTCTCCACGTGGCGCCGGCCCCTGGCGGCGTGGAACGACGCCAGCACGCCCTCGTGGCCACCGATGGCGCACCCCACCTGGATGGTGGCCGTCTCGATGCCGAGGATCAGCACGGGTGCCTCCCCCTCCCCCCGACCATCAGGCTCGTCCCCCCGACCATCAGGCCCGTCCCCCCGACCATCAGGCCGTCCACCGGGCCACGGCCTTCCGGAGCCGGTCGGCGCGCGGCGGCCAGGCCGGGCCGACCGAGCGGATGGTGAGGAGGCGGTCGTCGGGGGCCTCCCCCGTCTCCAGCCGGACCTCGAGGAAATCCGAGGGCAGGCCGGGCGTCACCGCGTCGCCCCACTCGATCAGGGTCACCGCTCCCTCGTCGAGCAGCTCGGCGATGCCTAGGTCGACCAGCTCCTGCATGTGGTCGAGGCGGTAGACATCGAGGTGGACGAGCGGCAGGCGGCCCTCGTACGTGCGGACGAGGACGAAGGCCGGGCTGGTGACCTGCTCGTCGACCCCCAGGCCGCGGGCGAAGCCCTGGGCGAAGGCGGTCTTTCCGGTGCCCAGGTCGCCGGCCAGCACGACCAGGTCGCCCGGGGCGGCGAGGGCGGCGATCTCGGCGGCCAGGGCCCGGGTGTCCTCCACCGACTTGGTGGCTGCGGTGATCACGGCGCCGCCGTCCCCACCCGCAGGTAGCCCTTGGCCCGGACCAGGTCGGCCCGCATCTGGGCGGCCAGCGCCCCCCCGCCTCGCAGCACCGCGGCCGGGTGGTAGGTGGGGACCAGGACCCCGCGCCGGAACGGGTAGGCCCGGCCCCGCACTTTGGTGATGCCTTCCGTGGTCCCGAGCAGGAGCTTGGCCGCGAAGTTGCCGAGGGTGACGACCACCTTGGGGTCGATGGTGTCGACCTGGGCCTCCAGCCACGGCCGGCAGGCGGCGATCTCGGCCGGCTCGGGGTCGCGGTTGCCCGGCGGTCGGCACTTGACCGTGTTGGCGATGTAGAAGCGGTCGCGGGTCAGGCCCATCTCCTCCCACACGAGCTTGTCCAGCAACCGGCCGGACCGCCCCACGAACGGTTCGCCCTGCAGGTCCTCCTGCTGCCCGGGAGCCTCCCCCACGAACATGAGGTCGGCGGAGGAGTCGCCGACGCCGAAGACCACCTGGGTGCGGCCGTGGGCCAGGGGGCAGCGGACGCAGCCCTTCGCCTCCCGCTCCATCTCGGCCAGGGCCGGCATGGGGAGATGGTACCGGTGGCGGGTTGTTCCAGCGGCGCCGTCATCCGTACACCTTGGGGACCCGCGGGCCGATGCCGCACAGGATCTCGTAGGCGATGGTGCCCACCTTGGACGCCCACTCCCAGGCCGTGACCTGCTCGGTGCCCTGGCGGCCGATGAGGACCACCTCGTCGCCCGGCAGGACGTTCTCGTCCTCCCCGCAGTCGACGAGTATCTGGTCCATGGTGACGCTGCCGGCCAGCGGGCGGCGGCGCCCGCCGATCAGCACCTCGCCACCGGAGACGCCCAACCGCCACGGGACGCCGTCGGCGTACCCCACGGGGACGGTGGCGATCACCGCCACCCGGTCGAGAGCCCGGCGCAGGCCGTAGGACAGGGCCTCGCCCGCGCCCACCCGCTTCACGAACGCCACCCGGGCCCGCAACGACAGGGCGGGGCGCAGGCCCTCGAGCGCCTCGACCGCGGCCACGGCCGGACTGGGCGCCACGCCGTACAGGGCGATCCCGCACCGGACCATGTCGCGCCGGGCGTTGGGGTACAGCAGGGCGCCGGCCGAGTTGGCGGCGTGGACGATCGGGGGTCGCTGCCCGCCCTCGGCCAGCCGGGCCAGGACCGAGTCGAAGCGGGCGCACTGCTGGTCGGTGAAGGGATGGCCGGGCTCGTCGGCGACGGCGAAGTGGGTCCACAGCCCGCCGAAGGTGAGCTCGGGATGCTCGGCCACGGCCTGGACGACGGCCAGCGTCCCCTCGGGCGTGGCCCCCACCCGGTGCATGCCGGTGTCGACCTTCACGTGGACGGACAGCGGGGGGGCGCTGCCGGCCCCGGCCACCGCCTTGGCCGCCGCCTCCACGCCCTGCTGGGTGTAGACGGTCGGCGTCAGCCCGAGGGCGACGACGTCGTCCATGGCGTCCGCCGGTGGTTCGGAGAGCAGCAGGATCGGCGCCTCGATCCCGTGCTGGCGCAGCACGTCGCCCTCCTCCACCAGGGCGACGGCCAGCCACGTCGCCCCACCCTCCAGCGCGGCCTTGGCCACCGCCACCGAGCCATGCCCGTACCCTGCGGCTTTGACCACCGCGCACAGCGCGGACGGGGCGACCCGGCCGGCGAGCAGGGAGGCGTTGTGCCGGATGGCGCCGAGGTCGACCTCGGCCCAGGCCGGGCGGCCGCCCACCGCTACTCCTCTCCGCCGCCCACGATGGCCCGGACCAGGTCGCCCCGAGACACGATGCCGATGAGCCGGCCGTCGTCGTCGACCACGGCCATGCGGGAGGCGTTGCGCTCGTGGAGGGCGGTGGCGATGCTCTCCAGGGTGTCGTCCGGCCGGCAGGTGGGAGCGTCGGTGTCCATGACGTCGCCCACCGTGGCCCCGACCGCCTTGCGCAGGTCGGATTCGAAGTGGCGCAGCGACGAGGGCAGCTCCAGGTAGGCGCCGAACACCGAGATCACCGTGGGCATGTGGAGCCGGGTGTCCTGGACGATGAGGTCGTCGTCCTCGAGCAGGCCGGCCACCACGCCGTCCTCGTCGACCACCGGCGCCCCGCCCAGCCGGCGTTCGGTGAGCGCCCGGGCTGCGGCCTCGACGGTGTCGGAGGGCCGGAAGCTGAGCACGTCGGTCGTCATGACCTGGCGCACGCGCGTGTTGCGGGGCATGCCGCGAGTCGCTTTCTGCAGGAGTTACGGGGCGATGGAGTTGAGCACGGCGGGGAGCAGGTCGAGCAGGTCGCCTGCCACCAGGCCGCGGCGCCAGCCTAGGCCCGCCGCCGTCGCGTGGACGAAGGTGCCGGCGGCGGCGGCGCGGGTGGCGTCGAGCCCCTGGGCCAGCATGGCCCCGACCACCCCGGACAGCACGTCCCCGCTGCCCGCGGTGGCCAGGCGGGCGTCGCCCGTGGTGTTCAGCAGCACGTCGCCGCCGGGATCGGCCACGATCGTCGTCGAGCCCTTGAGCAGGACGGTGGCGCCCGTGGTGAAGGCCAGGTGGCGGGCGGCCGAGATGCGCCGGGGGCCGGGCGGGCAGCCGGCCAGCCGGGAGAACTCGCCGTCGTGGGGGGTGAGGACGGTGGGGCCGGGGCGATGGCGGAGGAACCGCACAGGGTCGTCGAGCGAGCCCAGGGCGAACAAGGCGTCGGCGTCGACGACCACCGGGACCCGGGCGATGGCGAGAAGCCGGCGCACGGCGGCCGCGGTCGCCTCGGACCGGCCCAGGCCCGGGCCCACGACGACCGCCTTCATGCGGTCGAGGTCGACGGCCACGTCGGCGTCCCAGCCCTCCTCGGGCAGGGGGCGGCCGACCACCTCGGGGTACCGGGGGGACGGGGGATGGCCGGGGACGCCCAACCGCACCGTGCCGGCGCCGGCGCGCATGGCGGCCCGGGCCGCCATGTCGGCGGCTCCGGTCATCCCCGGCGAGCCGCCCACCATCCAGATCGCCGACTTCCACTTGTGGCTGTCCCGGCCTCTCGCCGGTATCCAGCCGCCGACGTCGGATGCCTCCAGCAGGGCGATGCTCGAACGGGAGACGTCGAGGCCGATGTCGGCGACGGTCACCTCGCCGGCGTGCTCGTAGCCCGCGCCGAACAGCAGGCCGGGCTTGAGGGCGGCGAAGGTGACCGTTGCCGTGGCCCGCACCGCGCCCGCCCCCGCCTCGCCGGTGAGCCCGTCGACGCCGGAGGGGATGTCGACGGCCAGCACGGGGGCGCCGGCCGGGTCGGGTGCGGAGTAGTCGCCCCGGAAGCCGGTGCCGTAGGCGGCGTCGATCACCAGGTCCGATGCGGGCACGCGCTCGGGCTGGTCGGCGGTGTCGATCACCGACACCCGCACCCCCCGGCGCCGCAGCCGCTCGGCCGCCACCCGCCCGTCGGCCCCGTTGTTCCCCTTGCCGGCCACCACCACCACCCGCCGGCCGTAGCTGCCGCCGAGGAGGTCGAGCGCGGCCCGGGCCACGGCCGAGCCGGCCCGCTGGACCAGGACCTCGACCGGCTCGGGCGCCGACCGGTCGACCGCCTTCATCTCCTCCGGCGTGAGGGCCGGGATCACAGGGCGACGGCGACGGCTTCGGCCACCAGGCCGGTGTGGGTGAGCGACACGTGCCAGGACGTGACGCCCCGCCGGGCCGCGAGGTCTGCAGCCCGGCCGGTGAGCTTGAGGGACGGCGCGCCCGAGGGCGCTTTGACCACCTCGACGTCGCGGAAGGCGAAGGCGCCCAGGCCCACGCCCAGGGCCTTCATGACCGCCTCCTTGGCCGCGAAGCGGGCGGCCAGCCGCTCGGCCGGATCTCGCTGGCGGCGTCCGTAAGCCTGCTCGGCCGGGGTGAACAGCCGGTCGGCGATACCGGGCCGCTTCTCCAGCGCCCTCCGGAACCGCTCCACCTCCACCGTGTCGATCCCGATCCCGATCACGGCGCTACTCGACAGTCACGGTCTTTGCCAGATTCCTCGGCTGGTCGACGTCGCACCCCCGCGCCTTGGCAATGGCGTAGGCGAACAGCTGGAGGGCGACGACGTCGAGCACCGGCGAGAACAGCTCGCCGGCCCTGGGGACGGGCGGCACCCACAGCACGCTGTCGGCATGGGCGGCGGCGGCGTCGTCGCCCTCGTTGGCCACCACCACGACCGTGGCGCCCCGGGCCCGGACCTCGTCGATGTTGCTCATGATCTTGGCGTGGAGCCGGCCGCGCGTGGCCACCGCCACCACGACCGTGCCGGGCTCGATGAGGGCGATGGGGCCGTGCTTCATCTCCCCGGCGGGATAGGCCTCGGCCCGGGCGTAGGAGATCTCCTTGAGCTTGAGCGCCCCCTCGAGGGCGACCGGGTAGCCCACGCCCCGGCCGAGGAAGAAGAAGTCGCGGGTGTCGGTGTACCGGGCGGCGATCTCGCAGATCTCCTCCGACCGGGTCAGCACCCCCTCGATCAGGCCGGGGAGGGCGTGGAGCGCCTCCACCTGGCGGGTGACCTCCTCGGGGTACAGGAGGCCGCGCACCTGCGCCAGCCGCAGGGCCAGCAGCTCCATGGCCACGATCTGGGCCACGTGGGTCTTGGTGGCCGCCACCCCCCGCTCGGGACCGGCCCGGGTGTAGAGGACGGCGTCGGCCTCCCGGGCCATGGACGAGTCCACCACGTTGCAGACCACGAGCACCTTGGCCTTGTTGGTGGCCGACCGGGCGAACCGGCAGGCCTCCATGGTGTCGAGACTCTCGCCCGACTGGCTGACGCCGACCACCAGGCTCTGGGCGTCGAGGACGGGGTCGCGGTAGCGGAACTCGCTGGCCACCTCGATCTCGGTGGGCAGGCGGGCCCAGTGCTCGATGGCGTAGCGGGCCACCATGCCGGCGTGGAAGCTGGTGCCGCACCCCACGATGAAGACCTTGTCGACGGCCCGGAGCTCCTCGTCGGACAGCTCCACCTCGCCCAGCATGAGCCGGTCGCCCCGGGCCCGCTCCCGCAGCGTCTCCTGCACGGCGCGGGGCTGCTCGTGGATCTCCTTGAGCATGAAGTCGGGGTAGCCGCCCTTCTCGGCGGTCTCGACGTCGAAGTCCACCCGCCGGCGGACGGGCTCGACCTCGGTGCCGTCGAGCGTGGTCACCCGCAGGGCGCCGGGCCGGACCTCGACCACCTGGTCGTCGTCGAGCACGTAGACCTCGCGGGTGGCGGCGAGGAGGGCGGGGATGTCGGACGCCACCAGACCGGCCTCGTCGGTGCGCCCGGCCACGAGGGGCGACGACCGGCGGGCGGCCACGATCAGGTCGGGCTCGTCGACGTGGACCACGGCCACGGCGAACGAGCCCTCGACCCGGCCCAGGGCGGCCCGCACGGCGTCGGCCAGGCCGGCACCAGCGGCCAGCCCCGCTTCGACCAGGTGGGCCAGGACCTCGGTGTCGGTCTCCGAGCGCAGCTCGTGACCGGCCGACACCAGCTCGTCGCCCAGCTCCACGTGGTTCTCGATGATCCCGTTGTGCACCAGGGCCAGGGCGCCCGAGCAGTCCGAGTGCGGGTGGGCGTTGTGCTCGGTCGGGCCACCGTGGGTGGCCCAGCGGGTGTGGCCGATGCCGACCAGGGCGCCCGGGGCGTCGCCCACCGCGCCGGTGAGCTCGGCCAGCTTGCCGGCCCGGCGGCGGACCCAGACGGCGTCACCGTCGACCAGGGCCACCCCCGAGGAGTCGTAGCCCCGGTACTCCAGCCGGCTCAGGCCGTCGAGCAGGAACGGAAGGGCGGGATCGCTCCCGGTCACGCCGACGATGCCGCACATGGGAAAAGGTTACGTGCCTGCTGCGCCGTCCGTGCCCAGGGCCTGGCGGACCACTTCACAGAGGATCTCGCACGCCGCCTCCGCCTCCTCGACGGTGACCGCCTCCACCATCACCCGCACCACGGCCTCCGTGCCGCTGGCCCGGACCAGGATCCGCCCCCGGTCGCCCAGGCCGCCCTGGACGTCCTTGACCGCCAGGGTCAGGTCCTCGCAGTCCTCCAACCGGGCGCCGCGGGCGGCGACGGGCACGTTGCGCAGTACCTGGGGCAGCCGCACCATGACCTGGGCCAGGTCGGCCAGCGGCCGGCCGGTCCGGGCCATGACGTCGAGCACCTGGAGGCCGGTCAGCACGCCGTCGCCGGTGGTGGCCAGGTCGGAGAAGATGATGTGGCCCGACTGCTCCCCGCCCAGGGCCCAGCCGCCCCGCTCCATCTCCTCGAGCACGTAGCGGTCGCCCACGTCGGTCTCGATCATGGAGATGCCGTGGGCGGCCATGGCGTGGCGGAACCCCAGGTTGGCCATCACCGTGACGACCACCGTGTCGCCGGGCAGCAGCCGGCGGGCCTGCCGGTCGAGAGCGCAGATGGCGATGATCTGGTCGCCGTCGACCAGGGCGCCGGCGTGGTCGACGGCCAGCACCCGGTCGGCGTCGCCGTCGAAGGCCAGCCCGACCGCCGCCCCCTGGGCCACGACCTCGCGCTGGAGGCGTTCGGGGTGGGTCGACCCGCACCCGTCGTTGATGTTGATCCCGTCCGGCCGGTCGTTGAGGACGGTGACATCGGCCCCGAGCTCGCGCAGCGCGGCGGGCGCGGTCTGCCAGGCCGCGCCGTGGGCGCAGTCCACCACCACCCGCATGCCACCCAGGCTCCGGTGGCCCACCGACGCGGCCAGTGAGGCGACGTACCGCTCCATGCCGTCGCCGGCCAGCAGGCGGCCCAGCCCGGGCCCGGTCCGCCGCCGCTCGGCGCCCGGGTCGGCGATCAGCCGGTCGAGCTCGGCCTCCAGGCGGGCCTCGGTCTCGTCGGAGAGCTTGCGGCCGCCGGCCATGAAGAACTTGACCCCGTTGTCGGGGAAGGGGTTGTGGGAGGCCGAGATCATGGCCGCCGGTCGCCCGTCCGCCGCCGACAGCCACGCCACCCCGGGGGTGGGGAGCACGCCGAGGTCGGCCACGTCGGCCCCCTCCGTGGCCAGCCCGGCCGACAGCGCGGCCTGGAGCAGCGGCCCTGAGATGCGGGTGTCCCGGCCGACCAGGAACGGGCCGTCGCCGAGGACCCGGGCCGCAGCCCGGCCCAGGGCGAGGACCAGTTCGGGGGTGAGCTCGGCGTTGGCGATGCCCCGGACACCGTCGGTTCCGAACCGGAGGGTCACCGGCAGCCTCCTTGTACGAGAGGTACTCGGACTACCGCTTGGAGTACTGCGGGGCCTTCCGGGCCTTCTTCAAACCGTACTTCTTGCTTTCCTTCTCCCGGGCGTCACGGGTGAGGAACCCGGCCCGCTTGAGGGCCACCCGGAGCTCCTCGTCGATCTCCACCAGGCCCCGGGCGATGCCCAGGCGCAGGGCGCCGGCCTGCCCGGAGACCCCGCCGCCGTCCATGGTGGCGTCGACGTCGTAGGTCTCGTCGGTGGAGGTGAGCCGGAGCGGCTCGGTGACGATCATCCGGTGCGTCTCCGACGGGAAGTAGCTCTCGATCGGGCGCTTGTTGACGGTGATCACGCCCGTGCCCGGACGGAGGCGGACGCGGGCGACGGCCTCCTTGCGGCGGCCGGTCGACTGGGTGAGGGGCTTGGGCACGAGAGTCCTTTACAGGCCGCGCTCGCGGGCCGCGGCACCGGCGAGCTGGAGGGGCTGCGGCAGCTGGGCGGCGTGGGGATGGGTGGGCCCGGCGTAGATCTTCAGCTTCTTGAGCATGAGGCGGCCGAGCGGGCCCTTGGGCAGCATGCCCCGGACCGCCCTGCGCACGGCGTCCTCGGGGTTGTTGGCCATGACGTCGACGTAGGAGCGCTGCCGGAGCCCACCGGGGTAGCCGGTGTGGCGGTAGGCGACCTTCTTGGCCTCCTTGCCGGAGGTCAGCACCACCTTGGCCGCGTTGACGACGATGACGTGGTCGCCCGTGTCGAGGTGGGGGGCGAACTGCGGCTTGTGCTTCCCCCGCAGCAGCCGGGCCACCTCGGACGCCATGCGCCCGAGGACCAGGCCCTCGGCATCGACCACATGCCAGGCGCGCTGGACGTCGGACGGCTTGGTGGAGAAGGTAGGCACAGAGAGGAGAGTGTAGTCGCAGCTAGGGGTTCCGCAGCCAGGAGCGGAGCTGGAGGCCGAGCCACGGCTTGCGGCCCCAGGCCAGCAGCCGGCCCTTGGGGATGGCCGACCACTGGCTGATCCGCCCCCAGGCCACGAGGAGGAAGGCGGCCGGGTCCACCGACAGGTGGCAGTCGACCGGGCCCTGGGGCGAGGCCTCGACCGAGAAGTCCCCCCCGTCGAAGCGCAGCCAGGCCCGCCCGTCGCCCCGCAGCCGAATTTCGAACCGGGCCCGTCTGTCGCCCGCCGCCTCCTGGACGACCATCCCCCGTCCGATGATGTGCAGGGAGGGGAACAGGAAGCCCAGGACGACCAGCGAGGCGTGGGCCCGGTCGATCGGCCACGGCGTGCCCAGGGCCCGGGCGATGTCGTAGCCGTGGACGGTCAGCTCGTTCAACATGTGGCAGGTGAGGGCGGACACCGGCAGCTCGCTGCCGACCAGCAGCCAGGTCTGCGGGGTGTCGTCGACCGTCTCCGTGGCGCCGAGGAAGCCGGCCACCGTGGCGTCGATCCGGTCCGCCAGCTCGGCAAGGGGCCGTCGGCCCTCGCCCTCGACCATGACCTCGGTCAGCGTGGAGAGCCCCGAGATCTCCTCGATCAGGTTGCCGCCGCCCTTGCTCATGGCGGTGATCGTGTCCAGGGCGTGGGAGACATGGGCGGCCAGCTGGGCGACGTCCCACTGGCCGAGGGCCGGCGCGTCCGGCTTCGCCGCCGACCGCAGCAGGGCCGTGAGCCGGGGCCCGGCCTCGGCCACCGCCTGCCGGGCCGCGGCCCAGTCGACAGTCGTGATGGCGGACACGGACGGGAGGCTAGCGAGCGGTCAACCCCACAGGTCGGCCAGCCGGCGGTCGACGCCGGCCAGCCCGCCGTCCACCAGCTCCTGGCCGGTGTCGGCACAGACGTCCTCCCCTGGTGACGGGCCCTCCTCATGCACCTCGTCCATGAGCGAGCGGACCGATGGCGACAGGAAGCGGCTCATCTGGGCGAAGGTGTGGGCGTCGGTCAGCGGCCGGCGCCGGTGGTGGTAGCGCAGGGGGACGTTGACCTCGAGCGCCGACCGGGCCCGGGTGACGGCCACGTAGAGGAGCCGGCGCTCCTCCTCGATGCCCTCGACGTCGCCGGTGGCCATGTCGGACGGGAAGTTGCCGTCGCTGGCGTGGAGGACGTGGACGACCTCCCACTCACCGCCCTTGGCCGAGTGCACGGTGGACAGCACCAGCCAGTCCTCGTCGAGCAGCGGAGGCCCGGCCAGGTCGGACGTGGACGACGGAGGATCGAGGGTGAGGTCGCTCACGAACCGGCTGCGGGACGGCGCGGCGGCGGCCACCCCCTCGAGCTGTTCGAGGTCGGCCATCCGGGCCGCGGGATGGTCGTAGGCCCGGTCGAGCACCGGTCCCAGCCACTGACGCAGCCGCTCGACCTGCACCGCCGCCGGCGGCGTCGCTCCGCCCGGCAGGCAGCCGACGGCGCACTCGGCCAGGGCCGAGCGCAGCCCGCCCAGCTCGGACC
>JBOGIE010000064.1:0-11825 GCA_050742435.1 Acidimicrobiales bacterium
GTCGAACAGCGCCTCACCGTGGGGCCCGATGGCCGCCACCTGCTTCATCCCTCCGAAACGCGACCCGCGCCCGGCGGCCATCACCACCAGAGTCATCGCCATCGCGCACATCTACCCATGGCCGCCCCCTGCTGCACCAGCCGGATGGGGCTAGACCGCGACCCTCGAGCGCCCCCTCCACCGCCTCCCACTGGCCGGTGCGGAGGGCGTCGATGCCCAGCCCCCGCCCGGGGGCTCGGGCAACTTGGCAGGATTTGTTGGCCCTGGACCAACAAATCCTGCCAGGTTGCCCGGTTTGGGCGGCGAGGGTGCGGGAGATCAACTCGAGCATGGATGGATCCTCGTTGCTCGTCTTCCTCATCGTGCTGGCGGTGTTCGGGCTGATCGTCGGCGCCATCGCCCGCCTCCTGGTCCCCGGGCCGACGCCCCTCGGCCTGCTCGGCACCATGGCCGCCGGTGTGGCCGGCGCCATCGTGGGGGGCATCGTCGGCCGGCTGCTGTTCGGCCCGACCTACGCCCCCGGCTGGATCATGTCGATCCTGTTCGCCACCGGGATCGTCTGGCTGGTCAGCCGCCGCCGCAGCACCGTCTACTACTAACCCGAACCGGAAACGCCGCCGCCGGTGCTGGCGGGCCGGCGGCGGTTCCGGAGCATCTCCAGCACGTGGGCCGGCGCCTTGGCCGGCGACCCGGCGTCGAAGGGCGGCTGGGGGTCGTACTCCAGGATGAGCTGGATGGCCATGGCGATGTCGTCGCCCGCCTCCAGCTGGGCCAGGCGCAGGGCCATGTCGATGCCGGCCGAGACCCCGGCGGCGGTGATCACCTTCCCCCGCACCACCACCCGCTCGTGCACCGGCTTGGCCCCCAGGGCGGCCAGGTCGTCCATCGACGACCAGTGGGTGGTGGCCTCCACCCCGTCGAGGATGCCCGCCGCGGCCAGGGTGAGGGCACCGGTGCACACCGACGTGGTCCAGCGGGACGTCTCATGGGCGGCGCGCAGCCAGGCCAGCACGTTGGGGTCCTTGCGCACGACCTGCTCGCCCGGCCCGCCGGGGATGAGGATGACGTCGGGGCGGGCCACCTCGTGCAGGGTGTGGTCGGCGACCAGGGCCAAGGCCCCGTTCCGTGCCGCCCGCTTGGCCCCCCGCTCCGGGGCGACGAACCGCACATGGGCCTCGGGGATCATGGCCAGGGCCTCGTAGGGGCCCACCGCGTCGAGGGCGGTGATCCCGTCGAACAGGAGGATGGCGATCTCCATGTACCGCCACACTATCGACACGCCCGCGACAGCGAGCCCAGGTTGACCGCTAGCATCGGAACCCGTGAGGCGGACCGTGCTCGCCATCGTCGCCGCGGTCGTCGGCCTGGTCGCCGTGGTCGGCGCGGCCCTCGCCCTCACGGCCTCGAGCGGGGACATCGAGGTCGGGACCACCACGTTCGTCAACCGCGCCGGCCCGATCGACGTGGCCAACTCCCCCACGGTGGCCTACAACCCGGCCCGGGAGGGCAACGTGGTGGTGGCCTACCGCCTGGACCGGCCCGGGTACTCGGCCTTCCTGTCCTACAGCTTCAACGGCGGCGAGACCTGGGAGCAGACCGTCCTTCCCCTCCCTGACGGCATCGAGGTGTGCACCGCTTCGCCCAACCGGACCCCGTGCCCGTTCGCGCCCGACGTGGCCTTCGCCCCCGACGGCACGCTGTACGTCACCTACACCAACCTGGTGGGCAACGGGAACCGGCCCGACAACCTCTGGATCGCCACGTCCACCGACGGCGGGCGCAGCCTGGCCCTGCCCACCCGCATCGCCGGCGCCCTGACCTTCCAGCCGCGGGTGACGGTCGACCCCGACGGCCCGGTCTACGTCACCTGGCTGCAGGCCGACGAGGTCGGGCTCCTGCGCTTCGCCGGCCGGCCGCCTCGCATCGTGACCGCCCGCAGCGACGACGGCGGGAAGACCTTCGGCGCACCCGTCCCGGTCAGCGACGTCCGGCGGGAGCGGGTGGTGTCGCCCAGCCCGGTGGTCGACGCCGACGGCCAGCTGGTGATCCTCTACATGGACCTCAAGAACAACCGGCGGGACTTCGAGAACGCCGAGGGCCCCCCGGCCGAGGCCCCGTTCGCCATGGTCGTCACCCGCTCCACCGACGGCGGGCGGACCTTCACCCCGGGCATCGAGATCGACACCGAGGTGCTGGCCACCCGCCGGTTCCTGCCGTTCCTGCCCGAATCACCGCAGCTGGCCGCCTCCCCCGACGGGAAGCTGTACGCCACCTGGGCCGACGGGCGCAACGGCGACGAGGACGTGTACCTGCGCAGCTCGTCCGACGGCGGCGAGTCCTGGGGGGACGTGGTCAAGGTGAACGAGAACGGCGACGACGGCACGGCCCAGTTCCTCCCCAAGGTGGCGGTCGGGCCGGGCGAGCGGGTGAACGTGCTCTTCCTCGACGGGCGCCACGACCCCGACGAGAAGATCCTGCTCGACGCCTACCTGGCCTCCTCGACCGACGGCGGCCGCTCGTTCGACAACGTCCGCCTCACCACCACGTCGTTCGACGACCGCATCGGGCCCACGTTTGGCGACGACTACGGCACCGACTTCGGCACCAAGCTGGCACTGGACACGGGCGACGGCAAGCTCTACGCCGCCTGGGTCGACACCAGCGCCGGCAGCGAGGCCACCGGCCGCCAGGACGTGAACTTCGTCGTCGTCGACGTCCCCGGGGGCGGCGCCCGGGCGCTCGTGCTCGGCGCGGTCGTGGTCGCCCTCCTGCTCGCCGCCGCCCTGGCCGTGACCCTCTCCAGACGCAACCAGAATCGTTCCTCCGATCCCACCGGCGCCGAGAACAGGCAGGTAGTGACTTCATGAGACTGGCTTTCGTGGGTAAGGGGGGCGCCGGCAAGTCGGCGATCTCCGGCACCTTCGCCCGCATGCTGGCCCGCCAGGGTGACCACGTGCTCGCCATCGACTCCGACCCGCTGCCCGGCCTGGCCTACTCGCTGGGACTGCCCATCGACGACACCCCGCCCATCCCCGAGGACGCGGTGGTCGAGCGCAAGGAGGGCGAGGAGGGGCCTCGCTGGCGGCTCAACCCGGACGTCGACCCCCTGGAGGCGGTGGAGAAGTGGTCGGTGGAGGCGCCCGACGGCGTCCGCTTCCTCCAGTTCGGCAAGATCAAGGGCGACACCCGGGCGCTGTGGCGCTCGCAGATCGCCTTCCGCTTCATCATCAACAAGCTGCCGGCCGGCCACTGGAACGTGGTGGGCGACCTCCCCGGCGGCACCCGCCAGGCCTTCACCGGCTGGGGCAACTGGGCCACCACCGTGCTGGTCGTGGTCGAGCCCACCGCCAAGTCCCTGCTGTCGGGCCGCCGCCTGGCCCGGATGGCCGACCTCGACCCCGACGTCCCCAAGAAGGTGATGGCCGTGGCCAGCAAGGTCACCGAGCCCGGCGACGTGGAGATGATCGCCAAGGGCACCGGCCTGGAGGTGGTCGCCGCCGTCCCCTACGACGAGGCGCTGGCCGAGGCCGAGCGCCGCCAGCTGGCCCCCATCGACTTCGCCCCGGATAGTCCGGCGGTCCGGGCAGTAGAATCACTGGTTGAACGTCTGAGCGAGGAGAGGGTTTCATGAAGCTCGCAGTCGCCAAATGAAGCTTGCAGTGGTCGGGAAGGGCGGGTCCGGCAAGACCACCACGTCGTCGGTCATCGCCCGCACCCTGGCCAAGGCCGGCAACGCGGTCGTGGCCCTCGACTGTGACTCCAACCCCAACCTCGGCATCTCCCTGGGTGTGGGCGACGAGGAGACCGAGCGGCTGGTCTCCATGCGCCAGGCCCTCGACGAGGGCGAGGAGGCCCACGCCCCCACCTGGGACACGCTGATCAGCCGGTACGGCTCCGACGGGCCCGACGGGGTGCGGCTGGCGGTGGTGAGCCGGATCGACAACCCCGAACCCGGCTGACTCTGATGTGGTCTTTCTCCCGAGCAGTTGCTCGGGTCCGCTGATTTCAATGAGCAGGACGTCGTCGTGGCCGACTTCGAGGCCGGCGTCGGCACCCTCACCCGCCTGGGCGAGGAGCACGTCGACACCGTCGTGATCGTCGTCGAGGCCACCCCCAAGTCGCTCGAGGTGGGCGCCCGGGCCGCGGCCCTGGCCCAGGAGAAGACCGTCGGGCGCATCGTGGTGGTCGCCAACCGCATCCGCGGCGAGGAGGACCTCGAAACCGTCAAGGCCGCCTTCCCGGGCATGGAGGTCATCGGCGTCCCCCACGACCCCAAGATCGTGGAGGCCGACCGCAAGGGCATCGCGCCCATCGACCTCGACCCGGAGGCCCCGGCGGTCCGGGCCCTCATCGGCCTGGCCTCGACCCTGCTACCGCACTCGAACTAGTGGCGCCCGCCTGGATGGCCCAGGTCTAGTGGCCAAGCGCAAGGCCGGGCGCGCCGCCCCGCCCCCGCCCCCTCCCGCGCCGGCCGGGCCCGACCTGGCCCGCATCCTGCCCTTCGTGGGCTTCGCCATCGCCTTCTGGGCCTCGCTGCCCCAGTGGAGCGGGCCCAAGCTCAACGTGGAGCCGGCCAAGGAGGTGGCCGACCACATCATCCCGGCCATCGTGGTCGTCCTGGCGTCGATAGTCGGCGTGCTGGCTTCCCGCCGCCCCAAGGGGCCGGGCGCCCTGCGGTTCATGGCCGGGATGGTGGTGCTGCTGGCCGGCCTGTGGATGATGGCCACCCACATCCCCCTGCTGTTCCAGGCCATGCGCGACGAGGCCCCGTGGCCGGCCACGATCTACCACAACGCCTCGGCGTTCGCGGTGTTCGGCCTAGGCCTGCTCTGGTCGACGGTCACCTGGTCGGAAGCGGGCGACGAGAGCCAGCCCGCCACCCAGACCAAGTAGCAGCACCCCGAGCACGACCAGAAGCGGCCGCCGCCGCCCCGCGTCCTCCACGTCGACGCTGACGACGGCCAGGTCCTGCACGTTGTCGGCGATCGTGCCCCGGCCGGTGTCGGCCCAGAACGCCAGCGCGCCGTCGGCCTCGGACAGCACGGCCAGCGTGCTGCCCAGCAGGGGGATGCCCTGGAGGCTCCCGAACCCGATACGAGTGTCGAGGGGGGCGTCGGACACGGTGGCGGTGCGGAAGGTGCGGCCTTCGTCGAACGAGGAGGCCAGGGTCACCTCGGCCCGCACGTCCTCCGGGTCGTCCCTCCGGTCGTAGAAGAGCACGTCCACCCGGCCGCCGGGCGACACGCCCACGCCGGGGAGGAACTGGCCCCGGGCCGCGGGGGCGACGGCCACCGGCGCCGACCAGGTGGCGCCGGCATCGTCCGAGCGGGCGAGGAAGACGTCGCGCCCGTCGCCTCGGCCGGCGTCCCAGGCCGCGTACAGCCGCCCCTCCCGGCTGGGGTCGGCCACGAAGCTGGGCGCCGGGGCCAGGTTGACGATGATGCGCTGCGGGGCGACCAGATCGCCGGCCACGGTGACCGGGGGGCCGAAGGTGCCGCCTGCGTCGGTCGACGTCCAGGCGACGATGCGCCACCGCCCCTCATGGGGCGCCCCTCCCTGGCCGCCGTGGCGGGCCTCGTAGTCGTCGAAGTCCTCGGCCAGGTCCAGGGCCCCGATCACCAGCCGCTCGCCGCCCACGGCGACGGGAGTGGGCTGCACCACCCGCCGCCCCTCGCTGACCGTCACCGGCGTGGAGAAGGTGGCCCCGCCGTCGGTCGAGCGGGACATGCGCACCGGGGCCGGCGTGGTCCCGAAGCCGAGGGGCTTCTCGGCCGCCCCCTCGGCCTCGATCCACGTGACCCACACCCGGTCGCCGTCCACGGCCATGCGGGCATGGAAGGCCTCGGCCGGAGCGACTGGGACGGCCGGGCCGGCGGGCGACTCCCCGTCGAAGCGCTGCAGCCACACGCCGACCGGCTGGTTGAAGCGCCCCCCCGTGGCGGTGAAGAGCACGAGGAGGCGGCCGTCCCGGGAAAAGGCCACGTCGGGCTGGTGGCAGTTGGGGGCGTCGGCCGGGAGAGGGAGCGACAGCTGCCGCCAGGTGGCCCCGGCGGTGGTCGAGACCGAGACCGAGCAGGAGAATCGGGGGGTGTCGATCCGGTCGGCCAGGGCGATGACCGGCGGCGAACCGCCGGAGACGGCCACCACCGGCGAGTTGTGGGCGTTGATCCCCGGCCGGTCGGCGTTCACGAAGCTCGGGTCGCCGGGACGGAGCTCGGCCGGGCCCGACCGCAGGCCCAGGGCCACCAGCACCAGCCCGGCCAGAGCCACGACCGCGGCCGCCGCCCACCGGCCGCTCACACCTCTCATCTGGTGGCTCCGCTCGCCGGCCCCAAGGGACCACCGGCAGGGGCCTGCGCTCCGCTCCGGCGAGGCCGGCAGCCCCGGCCGGCGACTCCGCTCACACCGTGAGAAACACCGTCTCCCAACGCTGGGCGCCGGGGAGCACTGCGGGGTCGAAGCCCCGCACCCGGGGTGAGATCAGCCACTCGGTGCGAAGGGAGGCGACGGAGATGGCGGTGATGCGCTCGGCGGTGACGACCTGCATGATGTCGGCCGCCGTCCGCCGGGCGGTGTCGATAGAGGGGGCCGAGTAGATGCGGTCGTAGGCCTCGTCCACCTTGGGCCCGCCACCCACCGAGGCCGAGAAGCTGAGCTGGCCGCCCGGGCGGATGGTGAAGAAGCGGCACAGGGCGCAGGGGTTGGCGTCGTCCTGGGGGCGCACGTCGAGGAAGAGGTCGAAGGTGGCGTTGTTGACCTTGGTGAACGCTCCGTCGGTGCCGGGATCCTGGATCTGCATGCCGATCCCCACCTCGGCCAGCTGGGACTTGATGGCCTCGGCCGCCCTGTCCTGGTCGGCGGGTCGGGACAGGAGGAGGTTGAGGACGAGGGGCTGGCCGTCCTTGGCCCGCATGCCGTTGGGGAGGGTCGACGTCCACCCCGCGGTGTCGAGGGACTTCTTGGCCTCGTTCCGGTTCAGGGGCAGGGGGCGGATGCGGTCGGCGGCGTCGGCGCCCAGGACCACCTCGGGAATGAGGGTGTCGCTGTCCTCCCCGTGGTCCTCCCAGCCGACCTTGGCCACCTCGTCACGGTCGATGGTCTGGGCCAGGGCCCGCCGGACGTTGTCGTCCTTGAGCGTGGTCCACTCGTTGACCCCGCCGGTGTTGAGCAGGATGTAGGCAGCCTGGCCCGGGCGGGACTGGACGTTGCGGTCGGTCCGGCCCGACACCGAGGCCAGGTTCCCGTAGCCCACCATGCCTGCCACCTCGACCTGCCGGGTGGCCAGCAGGCGGCTGACGTCGCGCTCCGGGCCGAACCGGAAGGTGAGCGAGTTCAGCTCCGGCCGGCCGTTCCAGTAGGTGTCGTTGGCCTTCATCTTCAACTCGGTGCCCTTGGAGTAGGAGACGAAGCTGAACGGGCCGGTACCGGTGGGCGTGGTCTCGGGCGTCTGGCCGTCGCCCGGGCGGGTACCCGGGGCCATGACGGCCATGCTGGGGGCCGTCAGCTGCTCGGGCAGCCGGGTGTTGTCCTCGGTGAGGTTGACCTCCACCACGTCGTCGGCCGTGGCCCGGGCGGTGCCCGGGTCGAGGCCGCGCGGGTGGTTCTGGCGGCGGGCGATGGTGTCGAGGGTGGCGACGGCGGCCTCGGCGTTGAACGGCGCCCCGTTGTGGAAGGCGACGTCGCGCCGCAGGAAGAACCGCCACACCCGCGGCGAGGGCGACTCCCACCGCACGGCCAGCGAGGCCTCCACCCCGTAGGTGGGGCTCAGGCGGGTGAGGGTCTCGAAGATGCCGGGGTTCGGCACGTTGGTGCGGATGCCGATGTCGAGCTGGGGCGTGTTGCCGGCCATGAACGGGTCCTCCCCCACCGCCACCCGCAGATCCTGGGCGCTGGCCCGGGGTTCGGCCGGCTCGTCGTCGGTGGCCTCAGTGCCACCGCCGCCGGAGCAGCCGGCGGCCAACAGGGCGAGGAGAACGACGAGGAGTACGAACCTGCGCAGGCGTGACACCGCAGGGCACCCTAGCGGGTGCCCTGCGGCAGCACAGTGCAGCTCGGCGGTGCGATCAGACGACTTTGGCGTCAGCCCGGTCGCCCACGGTCGTGGTCGGCTCCGTCGGAGTGGTGGAGCGGCGCTTGGCGCCGACGGCCACGGCGAGGAGCACCAGGCCCACCACCACCAGGCCGATCACGCCGGCCAGGGCGATCCTGGCCGCGTTGGACGTTCCGCCACCCACCACCTCGAACTGGAACTGGGCGGTGTAGATGTCCTGGAGGCCGCCACCGACTTCGGAGGTGACGTTCTCGTCGTAGAACTGGCTGGTGTGGCGGGTGTCGTCCCAGCCGAAGAGGGCGTAGGCGTCGGTGGACGCCACCGCCGGCGGGGAGTTGATGTCGTAGTTCGCCCCCCAGACGCCGACCCGCCGGTCGACGCTCTGGTCCGTGACCCGGAAGTTCCTGCTCCAGGTGCGGCCGTTGTCGGTGGAGTAGGCGTAGTAGACGTCGTTGGACCGGATGCCGGGGTCGGACCGGGTGTCCCACCACACGGCGTCGACCCGGCCGTTGGAGGCCACGCTGACGTTGGGGTGGTACTGACCGAACAGGTCGTTCGGGTCGTCGTCGGTGATCGCGATGGGCTCGCTCCACGTCTTGCCGCCGTCGGTGGACGCCTGGTGGTAGATCTCGCCGTTGCCGGAGATGTCCGGGGTCGGGTTGCTGCCGTAGACGAGGTGGATCACGCCGTCCTCGCTGACTGCCATACGGGGACGGTTCTCGATGTCGTAGTCGAAGGGACTGGTCTGGGCCGTCGACCACGTCCGGCCACCGTCGGTGGAGGTGGAGATGAACCGCGCTGACGGCGGAGACGGCGTGATGTTGACGGTCCCGGAGTGCCAGACGACGTAGGCCTTGCCGTCCCCGTCGACGCCCGCCTGCATGCTCGACCTCGACGAGGTGCCGCCGAAGTTGGCCGCCTGGTTCGGCTGGGCTGCCTTCGAGCCGGCCGGCGGAACGGTGGTGGTCGACGCGGTGGCGTTCGGGGCGAGGGTACTGGTGGTCACCGCCGACAGGGCCTGCTCACGCAGGGCCGGAGCCTGGAAGACTGGGGCCGCCAGATCGGTCGGCTCGCCGAAGGTGCGACCACCGTCGCTGCTCACCGCCACCATCGGTGAGGTGGAGACCGCGTTCGGGGCCGATGGGCTGGGCC
This sequence comes from Acidimicrobiales bacterium, assembly GCA_050742435.1. Lineage (GTDB taxonomy): Bacteria > Actinomycetota > Acidimicrobiia > Acidimicrobiales > AC-14 > CADCTB01. The sequence continues at coordinate 9,203 of JBOGIE010000064.1, forward strand.
GCACCGCGTTGAAGGTCACGTAGATGGTGTCGTCGCTCCCGCTGAAGCGGTCGACCGCGAGGTGGTTCACGGGGCGGGGGTTCTCGCTCGGGTCGGTCTTGCCCCGGGCGTTGTAGACGATCGTCGTCTGCCAGCTGTCGCCCAGGTTGGTCGACCGGGCCAGGAGGATGGCGCCCGCGGCCCGGCTCCCGTCCTGGTCGTCCCAGCCGCCGAGAGCCATGTACAGCGTGCCGTTGCGGCCGAAGGACACGGGCGCCTGGACGACGCCACCCTGGCTCTGAGAGCAGAACGGGTACGAGGGCATGGCCGGCGACGACTCGAGCAGGCTCCAAGTGCTCCCTCCGTCGGTCGAGCGCATGAGGCCGCACCGGCGGGTGCGCAGGTCGGCGAAGCCGGCCACCACCCGCATGGAGTCCTCGGGGTCGACGGCGAAGGCCGGGCTCGAGTAGAGCCGGCCGGGGTCGACGTCGGCCTTGGTGGCGTGCACCGGGCGGGTGAGGCCGATGGGCTCGTCGGCGCCGAACGCCGCGCTCTGAGCCAGCAATCCGCAGACCGCAGCGGCGATGGCGATGCGGACGGAAGTTCTCGTCATATGTGCTCCCCCTGGAGTGCGACCGGCAATTCCCCCGAACCGGTCCCGAGGAGTCTCCCGATTCTCGACGCCGGATTCAATACGTGCAGTTCACACCTAGTGACTCAAGCGGCGAGTTTCGACTTCAGCCAGGTGGTCATCCCGGCGGTGACGTCCTTGTCGCGATGGTCGACCGGCCCGGTCACGTTGTTGCTGTGCTCGTGACCGACGGACCCGGCGAGCGACAGGTTGTGGTCGGACTGCGGGCTCCCGACCAGCACCTCGCTGCCCGAGCGCAGGGCGGCGGTGAGGCGGTCGGTGTCGGCGGTGGTGACGCTGCGGTCCGCGCCACCTCGAACCAGGAGGACGGGGACGTTGACGCCGGCGGCATCGCTCGTCGGGTCGAGGGTGAAGAGGGTGCGCAGGTAGTCGTCGTGGCCGGAGGCGAAGATGGGCCGCAGCAGCTCGGGCACGCTCTCGGGCGCGGGCGCCCGGCCGGTGTCGGCCAGGGTGGCCACCGCGGCCCGGAAGCGGTCCGCCGTCGCCGCGTCGCGGGCCCGGGCCAGGTCGGCCGCCATCACCTCGACCAGCGGCCGGCCGGGCGTGGACACCGCCACCACCGCCTTGACCTGGGGATTGCGGGCGGCCAGCCGCATGGCGATGACACCGCCGGTGTCGTGACCGATCAGGGCGATGGGCCCGGTGCCCACCTCCTGGCGCTGCATGAGCAGGTCGAGGGCGGCGCGGGCGTCGCCCACCTCGTCCTCGAAGGACAGCTTCTTGCCCTCGTCGAGCGGGCTGGGCGTGGTACCCCGCTTCTCGTAGCGGAAAGCGGCGATCCCGTTCCTGGCCAGGGCCTCCCCCAGGTCCTTGTAGAGCGGGTCCACGCCGCCCGCACCGATGCCGGTGACCGTCGACACCAGGGCGTCGCGGAGGGCGTCGGACCCGGTGGCCCCCGCCGCCCCGTTGCGGTCGATGGCGCCCGTGCCCGGGATGATGAGGACGGCGGGCAGGTCCCGACCCTCGCCCCCTCCCGGCAGGGTGAGGGTGCCGCCCATGCTCTGGCCGTTGGCCCCGGCGAAGGCGCTGTGGCGTTCGGTGAACTCCGGCGCCAGCGACGCCTCGAGCGACTCCCTGTCCTCTGAACCACCACCGCCGTCCCTGGTGATGAGGCTGAAGGCGGCCCCGGCCAGCACGACCAGGCCGGCGGCCGACAGGACCACGGCCCAGGGGCGCCGGCGGGCGCCGGCCACCGCCTCGGCCCGTACCGACGAGCCGGCGGTGACGTGGGCGCCGGAGGACGGTCCCGCGCCCGTGACCCCGGTGCAGCTGCGACACTTCACCCCGACCGGGGTGTGGACGATGCAGTCGGTGCACAGGGCGTTGCCGCACACCCCGCACGCCGCCACCCGCGGCCGGCGACGGTGGTTGACGCAGGAGGCGGCCGGGGCCTGGACCACGGTCAGGCCCCGGGCGTGCCGGCCACGGCCGACGGGCTCGGGCCCTTGATGTTGAGCAGGAGGTCGTCGAGGGCGTCGCCCTCGAGGCTCTCCTGCTCCATGAGGGCGTGGGCCACCTGGTCGAGCACGCCCCGGTTGGTGACCAGCACCTCGCGGGCCCGGGCGTCGGCCTCCCGCAGGATGGCCTGGACCTCCGAGTCGATCTCGGCCGCGATCCGCTCCGAGTACCCGACCCCCATCTCGCCCTGGTACCCGTGGGAGAACTGCTTGACGATGTAGGGGCCGAGCTTGTCGCTCATGCCGAACTCGGCCACCATGCGCCGGGCCAGCGTTCCGGCCTGCTCGAGGTCCGACTCGGAGCCCGAGGACGCTTCCCCGGTGACGATCTCCTCGGCCGCCCGGCCACCCAGCATGGCGGCGATGCGGTCGATCAGCTGGGCCCGGGTGACCGACACCGAGTCGCCCTCGGGCACGTACCAGGTGAAGCCCCCGGCGTGACCCCGGGCCACGATGGACAGCTTGCCCACCCGGTCGGTGCCGGGCAGGGCGGTGGAGGCCACGGCGTGGCCGGCCTCGTGGAAGGCGATGCGGT
>JBOGIE010000065.1:0-11543 GCA_050742435.1 Acidimicrobiales bacterium
CATCGACCAGCTCTTCGGCGAGGCGGGCACCGACTTCCACGACGGCGGCCCGGCGTTGTTCGACCGGTGCGTCGACCCCAGCGGGACCAACAACACCTTCGTCAACTGCGAGTTCCAGTTCTGACGGCGCCCCCTCCGGGGCGCTCACCAGACCGAGATCTCGGCCAGCCGGCCGAGGTCTCCAGCGCGCACTCCGCCGGGCAGCCCCGCACGACCACCAGGGACACGGGCCGGGACCGGCCCGGTGACCCGCACGGCCTCGTCCCCGCCCACCCGGCTGTTCCTCACACCGGCCCGATCGTCCGCCGGTCGTGCTCGCAGGCGTCGCGTACGTGGCAGCCGGCCAGATGGTCGTTCACGACCCCCAGCGCCTGCATGGCCGCGTAGGCGGTCGTGGGCCCGACGAACCGGAAGCCCAGCTTGCGGAGGGCCTTGGAGAGGGCCACGGACTCGGCCGTGGTCGGCGGCAGGTCGCCCAGTACCGCCGGCACCGGCCGGCCCTCCCGGGGCGGTTCGAAGGACCAGACGACCGCGGCCAGGGAGCCGTGGCGCTCCTGGGCGTCGAGCGTGGCCCGGGCGTTGGCGATGGCCGCCTCGATCTTTCCCCGGTGGCGGACGATGCCGGCGTCGGCCACCAGCCGCTCCACGTCGGCCGGCCCGAAGCGGGCGACGACGTCGGGGGCGAACCCGGCGAACGCCCGGCGGAACCCCTCCCGCTTGCGGAGGATGGTCAGCCACGACAGGCTCGACTGGAATCCCTCGAGGCAGATCTTCTCGTACATGCGGGTGTCGTCGGTGACCGGCCGGCCCCACTCGTCGTCGTGGTAGGCCACGTAGTCCGGCGCCGACGTGCACCAGCCACACCGGGCGTGGCCGTCGTCGCCGGCGACCACGCCAATGCCGCTCCAGTCAGCCACGCGGCATCAGCGACGGGGGATGGCGGTGATCCAGTACTCGGCCGGCTCCTCACCCGCGGTGCCGAACCGGGCGTTGACGAGATAGAAGCGGCTCCCGAACCGGGTCATGGTGGTGGGGACGTCGAAGTTGTCCGACGTGAGCTCGTCCACGACCTCGCCCGAGGTGAAGAAGCGGTCGAGCACCACCACGGCCACCTGGTTGAACCGGTTCTGGACGACGTAGAGCCGCCGGCCCTCGAGGTAGATCCCGTCGCCGTTCACCACCGTGGCGCCGCCCAGGTCGATGCGGGTCGCCTCCCCGGTGTCGGGATCGATGTTGTAGAGCACGCCCGTACTCGACTGGACGGCGAACAGGAACCGCCCGTCGCGAGAGGCGTCGATGCCATTCAGGTTGAAGCCGGCCACGTGCTCGTAGTCGCCCGTGAGGGGAACGACCTCGCCCTCGCCCAGCGACCCGTCCCTCGCGATCGGCACCTTGTACAGCACCGGCCGCTGTGAGTCGGTGAACCAGGCCGCGTCCCGGGTGACGACCACGTCGTTGACGAACGTCGGGGTGTCGGCGAAGTCGTAGACCGCCAGCTCGTCGCCGTTCTCGTCGTAGACGTAGACGTCGCCCGCCTCCCCACCGGCCACCCAGAACCGGCCGTACCGGTCCTGCTCGATGCCGATGGCCATGCGCCCGGCCGGGGCGTCCACGGCCAGGTCAAGCCGGCCGGTGAGGACGTCGACGGCCACGATGTCGCCCGAGACCCGCGAGCCCGAGTACACCGTCGTGCCCCGGCCGGAGGCGATGCCCTCGGGCTGCCACCCGGGCGGGAGGTCGATGACCTCGGGGAAGGGGAATGCCGACGCCGGCGACGGCACCGCCAGCATGGCCGCTCCGGCGATCACGGCAACGAGCATCCGCGCCGCCAGACGGGCTCCACGACGTGGTCCAAGCATCCTCTGTCCTCCCGGTGCGCCAGGCCAATAGGTACGAGACGAGCACACGTACTCTTGCACCCGGTACGTTCGGAACGGGCGCAGGGATCTACCGGTTGGCGAGAACCTTCTCGAAGATCCTCTCGTAGCCGGCCACCATCACCTCGGCGGTGAAGTTCTCGGCCACCCGGGCCCGGCAGGCGGCGGGCTCGATCTCCTTGAGCCGCCCCACGCACTCCACCATCTCGTCGACGTCCTCCCGGATGAAGCCGGTCTCCCCGTCCACCACCAGCTCGGGCGCGGCCCCGAGGGGCGGGACGATCACCGGCGTGCCGCAGGCCATGGACTCGGTCATGACCAGGCCGAAGGGCTCGGGCCACTGGATGGTGCAGAGCGTCCCCTGGGCCCGGCCCAGCAGGTCAACCTTCTCGTCGTGGGAGACGTCGAACACGATGTCCTCGTCGCCGGTGAGGCGCGGCTCCACCATGCGCTCCCAGTACTGGATCTCGGCCGGCTCGGCCCGCTTGACCACCATCTTGAGGTGCTTGCCCGCCTTCTTGGCCACGTCGACCGCCACCTCCGGGCCCTTCTCCGCGTTGCAGCGCCCGAGGAAGAGCAGGAAGTCCTCCTTCTCCTCCCGGTACGGGTAGGCGTCGATGTCGAGGCCGTTGTAGACGACGCCGGCATAGGACAGGTCGGTGTTGAAGCCCGCCTGGGCGTGGCTGATGGCCACCAGGTGGACCCGGTTGTCGAGGGCGGCGTGGAGCCGGCGGGCCTCGTCGCTCCACGGGCCGTGGAGGGTGCGCACCACCGGCGGGTTCCCGTTGAGGAGGGCGCCGAAGGCGGGGCCGAAGCCCGAGTGGTCGTGGATGACGTCGAACTCCCCGGCGTGGAGGTAGGCGGAGAGGGTGTGGATCACGTCGTCGGTGATGCTCCCCCCCATGTCGGAGAGGTCCGGCGATTTCTCGAGCGGGGACACCAGGGTGCCCTTGGTCTTCGATCCGCCGCTGGCGAAGAGGGTGACGTCGTGCCCCTGGTCGACCAGGCCGTCGGCCACCAGGCTCACCACCAGCTCGATGCCGCCGTAGCTGGGCGGGGGGACGCTCACCCAGACGGGTGCGATCTCGGCAATACGCAAAATCCAGCCTCCTTTTAGACCTTCGGACACCCCTACCCGTCCGGCGGCCCCTCCACCCCCAGCTGCCCCTCGAGGAACGCGTACACGTCGGCGGCCTCGTCGGCCTGCTTCCACGCCGGCTTGCCCACGCCGTGGCCGGCCCGGGTCTCGATCCGCACCAGGACCGGCCGCTCCTCGGGGGCGGCGGTGGCGGTCTGGAGCCGGGCGGCGAACTTGCGGGCGTGCATGGGGTCGACCCGGGAATCGGCCTCGGCCGTGGTGATCAGCGTGGCCGGGTAGGCCGTCCCGTCCTGCACGTGGTGGTACGGCGAGTAGGCGGCCAGGACGTTGCCCTGCTCCGGGTCGTCGGGATCGCCGTACTCCGGGATCCACAGGGCCCCGATGAGGAACCGGTGGTAGCGGAGCATGTCGAGCAGGGGGACGGAGCAGACGGCGGCCCGGCACAGGTCGGGGCGCTGGGTGAGGGCGGCGCCGACCAGCAGGCCGCCGTTCGACCCGCCCCGGATGGCGAGGCGGCTGCGGCGGGTACGGGCCCCGTCCACCAGCCAGTCGGCGGCGGCGTGGAAGTCGTCGAAGCACAGCTGCTTGTTGCCCAGCATGCCGGCCCGGTGCCAGTCCTCGCCGTACTCGCCGCCGCCCCGGATGCCGGCCACCGCCCACACCCCGCCGGCCTCGCAGAAGACGACCGTGCCGGCCGAGTACCCCGGCGTGTTGGAGATGGCGAAGCCGCCGTAGGCGGTGAGCAGGGTGGGCGTCTCCGGCGAGGGGTCGGTGCCCGCCGAGCGGACGAGGAACATGGGGACGTCGGCCCCGTCGGTCGACCGGTAGAAGACCTGCTCGACGGCGAAGGCGTCGGGGTCGACGGGCGACGGGAATCGGGTCCACGGCTCCACCTCGGCGCCCGGCGACCAGCGCCACAGGCCCGAGGGCCGGGCGAAGGAGGTAAAGGTGAAGAAGGCCCGCTCGGCCGCGGGGTCGGCGTCGAGGGCCCCGAGGGAGCCCAACTCGGGCAAGGGGATCTCGGTGGCGTCGCCCCCCTCGGTGTCGTAGTGGTGGAGCCGGGAGACGGCGTGCTCGGCCGAGGCCACCACCAGCCGCCCGCCGGCCACCACGGCGGTGTCGATGACCGCCGACGACTCCGGGACCACCGTCGTCCAGTGCTCGGCGTGGGGCCGGTCGAGGGGGGCCGAGACCACCCGGCCCCTGGGCGCGCCGAGGTTGGTGACCGCGTACAGCCGGTCGCCCACGACCTGACACCACGTGGTGGCCTCCTCCCGCTCCACCACCACGGTGCGCAGGCCGGTCTCCCGGTCCAGGAGGACGACGTCGGTACGGGTCGGCATGTAGGAGACGTGGAACACCACCCACCGCCCGTCGGGGGAGATGGTGGTGGCCGGCAGGGCGGTCTTGTCCAGGCCGTCGCCCAGGAGCTTCTCGTCGGTGGCGGGGTCGTGGCCCACGGTGTGCCACCAGACCGTCTCCCAGTACCCCTCCTCGCCGGCCGGGACCGTGCCCGGCTCGGGGAGACGGCTGTAGGCGAAGGCCGACCCGTCCGGCAGCCAGGACACCGAGGGATGGCGGACCGGGCCGATCTCGTCGCTCAGGAGGTCGAGGCTGTCGACCTCCACGATGCGCAGCGTCCCGTGCTCGCTGCCCCCGTCGGACACGCCGTAGGCCACCAGCCGGCCGTCGGGTGAGGGCGAGAACCAGTCGATCGACGCTGCGTGGTCGGCGGCCATGTCATGGGGGTCGACGACCACCCTGGGTGGCGCGCCGGGGTCGACGGCCGAGCGCACGGCCAGCACGGCCTGGTCCTGGTCGCCCTCCCGCTCCAGGGTGAAGACCCGGTCGGCCACGACCGCGGGCGCGCCGACCGTCCCCACCCGCAGGAGATCGAGCAGCCGGGCGTGCAGGGCGGGGCGGGCGGGGAGGGCGTCGAGCACCGCCCGGGTCCGGGCGTTCTGGGCCTGCACCCACGCCGTGGTCTCCTCGGACTCGCCGTCCTCCAGCCACCGGTAGGGGTCGTGCACCTCGGTGCCGTGCAGCACCTCCACCACGTCTCGCACCGGCGTGGCCGGTGCCCGGGGAACGCTAACGACCGGCGTTCGGCTTCTTGCCGTGGTTGGCCTTCTTGCGACGGGCCTTGATCTTGCGCTTGTTCGTCTTCTTCGACATGGTCAGAGCAGGCTAGTCGCCGGCGGCCAGTCGGCACGGCTCGGTCTCAGCGGGCGAACACGAACAGGCCGGCGATGCCGAGGACCACGACGAGGGCCAGCAGCCGGACCGGCCACCCGAACGAGCCGGGGCCGGCCTCGTCGCCGTCCTCGTCGTACCACTCGTCCCAGAGGTCGGGGTCGTCGGGGTCCCGGGGCGCCGGGCCGACGGGCGTCGGCATCGGAACAGTGTCTAGCCGGAAATCGCACGATCGGCACCCCGGTTACCCTGGCCCCGATGGAACGCCTCGGCCTGGTCGGCCTGCCCAACGCCGGCAAGTCGTCGCTCTTCAATGCCGTGACCGGCGCCTCGGTGCCCGTGGCCGCCCACCCGTTCTCGACGATCGAGAGCCACGTCGGCATCGCCCACGTCCCCGACCCCCGCCTGCACGCCCTGGCCGAAATGAGCAGGTCCAAGAAGGTGGTGTCGGCCACGCTGGAGTTCGTCGACATCGCCGGGCTGGTGGCCGGGTCGTCCACCGGGGAGGGCATGGGCAACCGCTTCCTGGCCGGCATCCGCGAGGTCGACGCCATCGTCATGGTCCTGCGGGCCTTCGCCGACGAGAACGTGGTGGGCGGCAACGATCCCCTCGACGACCTGCACACCCTGGAGCTCGAGCTGGTGCTGGCCGACGTCGACTCGATCGAGACCCAGATCGTCAAGCGCCGCAAGATGGCCCGCAACGACCCGTCGCTCAAGGCCGAGGTGGAGGCCATGGAGGCGGCCCTGGTCGCCCTGAACGAGGGCACGCCGATCTACCGGTCGAGCCTGCCGGCCGAGCAGCGGGCCGCCCTGCGGACGACCTTCCTGCTCACCAACAAGCCGGTCCTGGCCGTGGTCAACCTGGGCGAGGACCAGGTGGCCGAGGCCGACGAGCTGACCAAGCCGGTGGCCGCCGAGCTGGGCTCGGCGGCCGAGGTGCTGGGCGTGAGCGTGCAGCTCGAGGCGGAGGCGGCGTCGCTCGACGAGGCCGACCGGGCCGAGCTGCTGGAAGGCCTGGGCCTGGGCGAGGGCGCCCTGCCGCGGGTGATCCGGGCCGCCTACCAGCTGCTCGGGCGGCGGACGTTCCTCACCACGGGGGACAAGGAGTCCCGGGCGTGGACCTTCCGGGCCGGGGCCAAGGCGCCCGAGTGCGCCGGGGTCATCCACTCGGACCTGCAGCGGGGATTCATCCGGGCCGAGGTGATCCGCTGGGACGAGCTGCTGGCCCTCGGGTCGTGGCAGAAGGCCAAGGACGCCGGCCGGCTGCGGGTCGAGGGAAAGGACTACGAGGTCGCCGACGGGGACGTCCTCGAGATCCGTTTCAACGTATGAACGAACGGAGGCTCCGGCCGGTGGGGCTGGGGTCCCCGCCGGCAGCGACGGCCTGCCTCCGTGGCCAACGGAGTGGCCGTGTCCGTAGGACCCGGGTGCCCGTCGCATGAAGTCAGCGTGGTTGCTGCGGGAGGGCGAGGTGCTGGCCGCCCTCGAGGTGGCCGAGTCGCGGGAGGAGCGGATGCAGGGGCTGCTCGACCGGGACGGGATCGCCGGGGCCATCCTGATCCGCCCGGCCCGGTCGGTGCACACGATCGGGATGCAGTTCACCATCGACGTGGCCGTCTGCGACGACGACCTCGTCGTGTTGCGCACCCTCTGCCTGCGGCCGGGCCGGATGACCCGCCCCTCGCTGCGGGGCCGCTGCGTCATCGAGGCCGAGCACGGCGCCTTCGACCGGTGGGGCCTGCGCCCGGGCGACCGGCTCGAGATCAGGGAATGACCGGTAGCGGGCGGCTGGTGCTGGTCGGCACGCCCATCGGCAACCTCGGCGACATCCCGCCCCGGGCGGTCGAGGCGTTGAGCAGCGCCGACACCATCGCATGCGAGGACACCCGTCGCACCCGGGCCCTGCTGTCCCACCTCGGGTTGGCGGGAGGACGCCGGCTGATCGCCGTGCACGACCACAACGAGGCCGTGGCCGTCGGCGACGTGGTCGCCCGTCTCGACAACGGGGAGACCGTGGTCGTCGTCACCGACGCGGGCATGCCCGGCATCTCCGATCCGGGCGAGCGGCTGGTCGCCGCCGCGGCCGCGTCCGGGCACCGCGTGGAGGTCATCCCCGGCCCGTCCGCCCTGCTGGCCGCCCTAGTGGTCAGCGGCCTGTCGACCAGCCGCTTCTGCTTCGAGGGCTTCCTGCCCCGCAAGGGATCGGTGCGGTCGGCCCGCCTGGCCGAGCTGGCCGTCGAACCCCGGACGACCGTGTTGTTCGAGGCGCCTCACCGGGTGCGCCAGACGGTCGCCGACCTGGCCTCGGCCGCCGGTGGGCTCCGCCGGGTCGCCCTCGCCCGGGAGCTGACCAAGCTGCACGAGGAAGTGTGGCGGGGAACGCTGGCCGGCGCGGTCGAGCACCTTGCCGCTCGTGAGCCGCGGGGCGAGTACGTGATCGTCATGGACGGAGCGCCCCCGCCCGAACCGGCCGGGGAGACCGACGTGGAGGCCGCCCTGCGGGCCCGCCTCGACGCCGGCGCCGACAAACGCTCGGCCATCGCCGAGGTGGCCTCCACCCTGGGCGTTCCCAAGCGCCGGGTCTACGACATCGCCCTGCGGCTCTGAACCGCCGTGTACTAAGCATTTCCCCGCGCTGGTGACTTGAGGGGGCGGTGGAGCACACGGTGGCGGCGAACGGTTCCTTCGACGGGTGGTACCGCGCCGAGCATGCCCGGGTGCTCGGACTGCTCACCGTCGTGGCCGGCGACGCCGAGGTGGGCCGGGCCGTGACCGCCGAAGCCTTCACCCGGGCACTCGAGCGGTGGGACCGGGTGGGAGCGATGGACGCCCCTTCCGCCTGGACCTACCGGGTCGGCGTGAACCTTCTCCGGAGGCGCCTGCGCCGGGCGGCGTTCGAGCACCGGCTCCGCCCCGACGCCCCACCGCCCGCCACTCCCCCCGCGGTCGAATCCGAGCTCTGGAACGCGGTCCGGGGGCTGCCCGTCCGCCAGCGCACGGCCGTGGCCCTGCGCTACGTGTGCGACCTGCCCCAGGAGGAGATCGCCGAGGTCATGAACGTGGCCGTGGGCACGGTCTCCGCCACCCTCACCGCCGCCCGCCGGCGCCTGGCCGCCGAACTTCAACCTCTGGAGGAGGTGCCCGTTGACTGAACCGGTGGAAGCGCTGCGGACGCTCGTCGACGCCCCGCCCTCGCCGCCCGAGCCGGTGGCCGAGCTCCACCGGCGGGTGGAGGCCCGCCAGAGGCGGCGGAGGAGGCGGCGGGCGGTCCTCGCCGCGGTGGCGGCCGTGCTGGCGGTGATGGCGGTCGTCCCGCTCCTGGACCGCCCGTCGGACCCAACCACCCGCGTCCTCGCCGGGCCCGGTCCGAGCTCCGAGCGCATTCCCGCTCCCGAGTCCCCATCGACGACCGCGCCGCTCGAGTTCGTCGCCGGCCAGCCGATCAGCAGCCGGATCGACTTCACGGTCCCCGCGGGCTGGCAGACGCTGCTCGCCGTGGCCGATCGGATGGTCGTGGCCACCCGGCCGCTCAGCGACGCCGACCGCACCCTGGCCGAGCTGGCGCGGAACGATACCGCCTTCACCGCATTCCCGGCCGACGGGGTGGTCGTGGTGGTGGGGAACGACCCGGTGGAGCCCAAGTACCTGCTGGCCCAGGACGGTTCGACGGTGGGACCCGGGCCGCCCTTTGGCCTGGGACCGGAGAAGGTCCTGGCCGGCGGCGTGCGGGTCCGGCGGGGGGACGTACCGCAGTCCGGCGTGAAGATCGCCTCCTACGCCGGCCCCTCGGCGCCGGCCGCCCGGGTGGCCGAGGCGGAGACCATCGCCGCCGGCATCCGGCTCGTGCGCACCGGCGACCCGTCGGTGCGGCCTCCTCCCCCGCCGGACGGGAGCCGCCCGGGGTTGCCGATGGGGACGTTGCCGGTGCCGGAGGACGGCCTTCCCGAGGTGGCCCGGGCGGCGGCCAGCGGCTCCACCGTCGTCCTCGTCGCCGGCCGTGACTGTGCCTACCTGCGATGGGTCGACGCCCAGCGGTCCCTTCCGAGCTACCAGCCGCTGGCCGGCGCCTGCGGCACCCGCCAGCGGGGAACGACCATCGAGGCGTTCGGCTCCCCCGTCATGCTGCGGCGGGCGCCCGGCACCGTCGACTCGATGGCGGTCATCTTCCGGGCCGGTCCGGACGTCGACCAGGTCTCGGTGCGGCTGGCCGACGGGCGCCGGCTTCCCGGCGTGATCGGCGCCGAGGGCTGGGGCGTCGCCGTCGGCGAGGGACGGATCGTCAGCATCACCGGGGTCGCCACCGGGGGTCGGAGCCTGGGCGAGACGTTCGTCGGCTGAGCTGCCAATCTCCCGCGGCCGGGCGCCAGGCGGTCGGTAGGGTACGGCCCGTGCCCAAGTTCTACGCCACGACGCCGATCTACTACGTGAACGACGCCCCCCACATCGGGCACGCGTACACGACCGTGATCGGCGACGCCGTCTGCCGCTGGCACCGCCTGCTGGGCGACGACGTCCTGTACCTGACCGGCACCGACGAGTACGGGCTGAAGAACCAGCAGGCGGCCCAGGCCCAGGGCGTCCACCCCCAGGAGCTGGCCGACCGCAACAGCAAGCGGTTCCGTGAGGCGTGGGACTCGCTGGACATCGCCTACGACGACTTCATCCGCACCACCGAGGACCGCCATCGCCGGGCCGTGCAGACCTTCCTGCAGGCCGTCTACGACAACGGCGACATCGAGCAGGACACCTACGAGGGCCTCTACTGCGTGTCGTGTGAGGCGTACTACACCGAGGATGAGCTGGTCGACGGGAACTGCCCCATCCACGGTCGACCGGTCCAGCGCATGCAGGAGACCAACTGGTTCTTCCGCCTGTCCCGGTACGAGGGACGCCTGCTCGACTGGTACGAGGCCCACCCCGACGCGGTGATCCCGGCCACCCGTCGCAACGAGGTCCTGGGGTTCATCCGCCAGGGCCTGCAGGACATCTCGATCAGCCGGAGCTCCTTCGACTGGGGCGTCCCCCTGCCCTGGGATCCGGCTCACGTGGCGTGGGTCTGGTTCGACGCGCTCCCGAACTACATCACCGCCGCCGGGTACGGGGTGGACGACGAGGCCTTCGCCACGTGGTGGCCGGCCGACTACCACCTGATCGGCAAGGACATCATTCGCTTTCACGCCGTCTACTGGCCGGCGATGCTCATGGCTGCCGGACTGGAGCCGCCCCGCTGCGTCGCCGCCCACGGGTGGCTGCTGGTCAAGGGCGAGAAGATGAGCAAGACCCGGCTAAACCAGATCGCCCCCGCCCAGCTGGTCGACGACTTCGGGGTGGATCCGGTGCGCTACCACTTCCTGCGGGAGGTCCCGTTCGGGCCGGACGGGGACTTCTCCTACGAGGGCATGGTCGGCCGCTACAACGCCGACCTGGCCAACAACCTGGGCAACCTGCTGTCCCGGGTGGCCACGGTCGTCGGGAGCAAGTGCGGGGGGGTGGGGCCGCGTCCCACCGCCGACAGCCCGCTGGCCGCCGTGGCCGAGCGGGTCTACGCCGACGCGGCCGCGGCCTGGGACCGGTTGTCGCCCTCGGACGGGCTGGAGGCCACGTGGCAGCTGATCCGGGAGGCGAACGCCCATCTCGAGGCCAACGAGCCGTGGAAGGCCGAGCCGGGGCCTGCGGTCGACGCGGTGCTGGGCGCCGCCGTCGAGGCGCTGCGCATCGTCGCTGTCCTGTCCTGGCCCGCGGTACCGAACTCTTCAGCCGAGGTGTGGCGTCGCCTGGGTCTTCCGGGATCGCCCGGGGACCAGCGCCTTCCTGAGGCCGCGGCCTGGGGCGGCTACCCGGGCGGCCTCCCCGTGGAGAAAGGGAAGCCCCTCTTCCCCCGGCGGTGAGTGAGCAGAATTGTGCCGTTTTGGCACAATTCTGCTCACTCACGGGTTGCGCGACGACCGCAGCCGCTCTTCGAGAAAGCGGCGCTCGGGGGCGTTGCCCACCAGGGCGAGGGCGGCCTGGTACGCCGCAGCCGCTTCGTCGGCGCGCCCGAGGCGGCGGAGGAGGTCGGCCCGGGTGACGTGGAGGGGGTGGTAGCCGTCCAGGTCGAGGGAGTCGACGATGTTCAGCGCCTCGGCCGGTCCGTGCACCTCGGCCACGGCCACCGCCCGGTTCAGGGCCACCACGGACGTGGGCGCGACGGCCAGGAGCTGGTCGTAGAGCTGGAGGATCTGGCCCCAGTCGGTGTCCGCCGCGATCGGGGCGTCGCTGTGGACGGCGTTGACGGCCGCCTGCAACTGATAGGGGCCGGGGCGGTTGCGGCGGATGCAGGCGGTGACCAGGGCCTGGCCCTCGGCGATGAGGTTCCGGTCCCAGAGCGACCG
>JBOGIE010000066.1:0-11365 GCA_050742435.1 Acidimicrobiales bacterium
GCCATTCGAGAGCCCGATACAGCGACCAAAGGAGCAACGCCGTCAACGCCTTGGTGTTGTGTGACACCGTCAGGACGGCTACCCGTCCCGGCTCGACCGACCGCTGAATCGGCCACCAGGTGCCGGGCAAGCTCGTCATGCATTCAGTTTGGTCGACCTCTGTCACCGCGCCCACCGGTTGCCGAGCGCGCCCGCTTCCGAGTCAGCCTGCTCCGAGGGTGCGGCTCTCTGGCCCACTGTCCGTGCGGTTGAACTTCCTTCCCGTCGTCTGGGCCGCGGCGGACCCGGCTGCTGCGGGCCGAGGCCGCGGCCGGCCTGCCCACCGGTGCCCCGGCCGGGGCGGGCGCCACCGCTCCCGTCACCGAGGACGACCTGGCGAAGCTGCCCGCACCGGTCGTGCGCTACCTGCGGTTCATGGGCCTGCCCGGCCGCCCTCGCGACTGGTCCTTCCGCGCCCGTTTCCGGGGCCGCTTCCGCCTGCGCCCGGGCCAGCGCTGGATGCCCCTCGACGCCTGGCAGTACAACGGGGCGGTCGACGTCGTCCGCATCTTCGAGATGCGCCTCAGGTTCGCCGGGGTGGTCCCCATGGTCGGCAGCGACACCTACCTGCGGGGCCACGGCCGGATGCTGGGCAAGCTGGCCAACGTGGTCACCGTGGCCGACGGTCAGGGACCGGAGTTCGACGCCGGCGAGCTGTCGAGCTGGGTCAACGACGCCGTCCTGCTCGCCCCTTCCATGCTCCTCGGCCCGGCCACCGGGTGGGCCGGCGTCGACGACCGCAGCTTCGACGTGACGTTCTCCGACGCCGGCCTCACCGTGCGGGCCCGGGTGTCGCTCGACGACCGGGGAGCGCCGGTGAACTTCAGCACCACCGACCGCTACGCCGCCCTGCCCGGCGGCCCGGTGCGGGCCCGATGGACGACGCCGATCGCGGGATGGGAGGAGGTCGGGGGCCGCCCGGTCCCGACCGGCGGCGCCGCCGTCTGGCACCTGGAGGACGGCGACTTCACCTACGCCGAAGCACGGTTCGTCCCCGGCACCGTCGAGTACAACGTCGGCCCCGGCCGCGGCTAGGCCGGCACCCGGTTCCGGTCCCGGCGGCCGGACCAGGCGGCCAGGAGCACGATGGCCCCACCGAGCACCCCGTAGGAACCCACCGCCACGGTGAGACCGGCCTGGTCGGCTATGGCGCCGATGGCCACGGGCATCCACATGCCGACCGACTCCATGGCGGTGAGGACGGCCTTGGTGGTGCCGACCTGGCCGGGGCGCACGGTGAGGATGCGGTGCTGCACGGCCAGCCACGCCAGGCTGAGCCCCACCCCGGCCACCAGGCCGGCGAGCGCCACCACCGCCAGCACCGGCACCACGGCGATGGCCAGCGCGGCCCCGGCCATGGCCGTGGCCGACCAGAGGAGCAGCCGGTGGTCCGCAACCGCCTCCAGCCGGCGGGCCAGCACGGTGAAGGCCAGAAGGCCACCCGCGACGCCGACGAAGGCGATGACCGTCGCTGCGCCCGCCGACGCCCCCCGCTCCTCCTCCAGCAGGGCGATGGTGAAGCCCACCAGCGGTTCGTCGAAGGGGACCATCAGCAGCCCGACCAGGCCCAGGACCCAGACCGCCGGATCACGGACGACTGCGCCCAGGCCCGGGCGACCCTCGTCCTCGCCGTCACCGTTCCTCACCGGTGGTGGCAGTGGCGCGGCGGCGAGGAGCAGTGCGTAGAGGCCCATGAGGACGGCAGCGGCGGCGAACGTCACCCGCCAGGACAGGCCGGCCACCGCCACCGCGGCGACCAGGGCGGGGCCCAGCAGGCCGCCGACCGTCGCCAGGAGGTTGGCGCGGGCCAGGTAGCGGCGCAGGTCGTCGCCGGCCATGTCGACCAGGGCCACCTCGCCGGCGTCGACCATGGCCGTGGACGCCATCCCCATCAGGAAGCTGGCCGCCGCCAGCACGGCGAAGGACCCGCCTGCGGCGAACACGGCCAGCGAGACGGCGAAGGCCACCGCCCCGCCGGCGGAGATCACCCGGCGGCTGCACCGGTCGGCGGCGGCGGCGAACACGCCACCGACGACCGCCCCCGGCCCGATGGCGGCCAGCACGGTTCCCGCCTGGGTGTAGGTCAGCCCGAGGTCGGCCCGGAACGACTCGAGCGTCCCGAACATCGGGAAGACCGCGGCCTCGTCGGCCAGGCGCAGGAGGAGGACGGCGACCAGCGCGGAGACCGGCGCCCGGCCGGCGACCGGCAGCCCGCGCAGCAAGGCGGTGCGTCAGTAGTGGGCAAGGCGGCTCATACGGGAGAAGGTACGCGCCCTGCGGCGGCTCCGCGCCCACGTTTCCCAGGCCGCGGCCCCGGGGAGGAACGCGCCGGGTTCAACAGTGGAGCCGAGCGGCACCAACCTCCAGAGAGGACGCAGGCGACCATGAGCGACACCACCATGGAACAGGACGCGATCGAGCTCCTGAAGACCGACCATGCCGAGGTGGAGCAGATGTTCCGGCAGGTCGAGTCCCGGCCCGGGAGCGACTCCCGGAACCAGCTCGTCGGCGACATCGTCCGTGAGCTGTCGGTGCACGCCGTCATCGAAGAGCAGATCCTGTACCCGACCATGCGCAAGGCGCTGCCCGACGGCGACACCCTGGTCCAGGAGGCCATCGAGGAGCACCAGCAGGTCAAGGAGACGCTGTCCGCCATCGAGCGGGCCGGGTCCCCGAGCGAGCGCGATCCCCTCCTCGTGCAGCTGATGGGCAACGTCCGCCACCACGTGGACGAGGAGGAGACCGAGCTCTTCCCGAAGCTGCGGGCGTCGATCGGCCAGGAGGAGCTGCGCACCATGGGCGCCGAGCTGGCCAAGGCCAAGAAGATGGCTCCGACCCACCCGCACCCCAACGCCCCCAACACCCCTCCGGGCAACGTGGTGGGCGGTGCGGCGGCCGCCCTGATCGACAAGGCCCGCGACGCACTCAGGAGGGGTTGAGGCCGCCGTGGCCGAGCCTGAGGAGGAGCGGGAGCTCGCCGGTTCCAGCGGGGACGACATCAGCGCCGGCACGTCGGTGAGCGGCGTGGGCGGCGAGGCCAACCGGGAGTCCAACGAGGAGGCAGGCCTGCGTCCGGTGCACGAGGGCGGCGCCCGCATTGGCTGGGGCCGGCAGGCCCAGGAAACCGGCGAGCAGCTGGCGGCCGGCAACGACGGCACGGGCCAGTCCGAGAAGCCGACCGGCTAGCGCCGGGGTGGCAGGCCGGGACCCAGAAGAGGCCGTCGACACGCCGGTCGCCCAGCAGGGCTGGAGGCTCATGACGTTCCTGCCACTGGGCGTTCGAGCCGGCCCAGGTCCAGCGGCTGCTCCCCGAGCGGTTCGAGGTCGACACGTGGGACGGGGTGGCGTGGGTGAGCCTGACCCCGTTCCTGATGACCGACTTCCGTCTGGCCAACCTGCCGGCCCTCGGCCGGCTGTCCACCTTTGCCGAGACCAACGTGCGGACCTACGTGCGCGGCCCGGACGGGCGCGACGGGCTGTGGTTCTTCTCCCTCGAGGCCGACAGCCTGCCGACCGTGCTCGGCGCGTCGACCGCGTACGGCGTGCCCTACCAGTGGGCCGACATGAGCGTCGAGGACACCGGCCCGACCGTCCGGTACCGGAGCACGCGGAAGGCGGGTCGTCCCGTCGGCCACGACATCACGGTGGAGGTCGGCCAGCCCCTCGACGACGAGGACGTCGCCGAGCTCGACCACTGGCTGAGCGGTCGCTGGCGGGCCTGGACCCGCGTGGGCGACCGGCCGGCCAGCGTGCCCGTCCAGCACCAGCCCTGGCCGCTGTGCCAGGCCACCGTGGCGAAGCTGGAGGAGACACTGCTGGACGCCGCCGGGCTGCCGGAGCCGGCCGAGCCGCCCCGGGTGCAGTTCTCGCCGGGGGTCGACGTCCGCCTGGGAGCGCCCCGTCCGGTTTGAGCGCTCCGTGGGCCAGAGTCCACGTTTTCCTTACCCGAGGGCTCGGGTAGGTCCACGGCACCGTGCGGATCCCCATCTAGGAGGCGCCTTCTATGGCCCAACAGGCCATCGTCAGACCCCGACCGGCCCCTGCCGGCCGGCCCAGAAAGTCCCCCGCATCCGGCGGTGCCGCGGCCGCCAAGGACACCGCGGCGCGGGAGACCAGGCGGGTGCGGTCGACGGCCACCAGCCAGGCCAAGCAGGTGAAGGGCGCCGCCGCCACGCAGGGTAAGGCGGTGGCCCGGACCGCCGAGCGCGACGTCAAGCAGCTGGCCGGAACCGTCCGCAGCCAGGCCGACCAGGTCAAGGGCGAGCTGGCCGGACAGGCCCGCGGGATGCTCGAGGAGACGAGGGGCCAGATCGAGAGCCAGGCCGACATGCAGGCCGGACGGCTGGCCCGGGCGCTGTTCCAGGTCGGCTCCCAGGCCGTCGCCCTTTCCCAGGGCCGGCCCCAGGAGGCCGGGCCGCTGGTGGACTACGCCGAGCAGGCCGCCACCTGGCTCGACACCTGCGCGGCCCAGATCGAGGACCGGGGCCTTGAGGGACTGGCCACCGACGTCGTGGACTTTGCCCGCCGCCGCCCCGGGATGTTCCTGGCCGGCGCGGCCGTGCTGGGCTTCGGTGTCGGCCGCCTCGTCCGCTCGGGCGCCGTCTCCGGAGACGGTGCCGACGGCAACGGGTACGGCGCCGCCGGCGAGCTCGAGTGGACCGAGGAGGAAGGTTGATGGCCGCCCGGACCGATGACCGCTCCCTCTCCGAGCTGGTCTCCGAGGTCACCACTGAGGTCGGGAACCTGTTCCGCAAGGAGGTGGAGCTGGCGCGGGTCGAGACCAGCGAGCAGGTCTCGCGCGCCGCCAAGGCCGGGGGCATGCTCGGCGCCGCCGCCGTCGTCGGCTTCCTCGACCTGATCCTGTTCGCCTTCGCCGCGGCGTGGGCCCTGTCCGAGGTGGTCCCCGAAGGGGTGGCCTTCCTCATCGTGGCGGTGCTCTTCGCCATCGTGACCGCAGTGCTGGCCGTGGCAGGGAAGAAGCGGATCGCCTCCGTCAACCCGGTGCCCACCCAGACCGTCCAGACGCTGAAGGCCGACGTGCAGGTGGCGAAGGACTCCTTCGCCCGCGGCGCCCGATAGAGGAGACCGAACCATGAGCAGGAACGCCGAGGAGATCCGACGCGAGATCGAAATGACCCGGGGCCAGCTGGCCCAGAACCTGGAGGCCATCGGCGACAAGGTGAGCCCGAAGCACGTCGTCGAGCAGATCTCGGAGAAGGTCAGCCCCCGCCGCATCCTGAACCGCCAGACGGAGAAGGTGAAGGAGAGCCTCACGGGCGTGGGCGACAGCGTGCGAGGACGGACCAACGGCGCCACCGACACCGTGCGGGGGAGCGTGGCCGGCGTCCGTGACAGCGTGAGCAGCACGGTCGGCAGCGCCGGGGACGCGGCGTCCAGCGCCGGCGACGGCGTGCGCCAGCAGGCTCAGACCCTGTCGGACCGGGTGCGCTCGGTGTCGACCAACGCCGCCGACCAGGTGCGCTCCGCCCCCGACACCAACCCCATGGCCACGGCCCTGGTGATCTTCGGCGCCGGCCTGGTCGTGGGCCTGGCTCTGCCGCCCAGCGACAAGGAGCGCCAGGCCGCGGGGACGATACGGGACCAGGTCGTCGAGCCGGTCAAGCAGCGGGCGGTGAAGGCCGGCAAGAACGTGACCGGGGAGCTCCAGCCGGCCGCCCAGGCCAAGGTGGAACGGGTCAAGCGGACGGCCACGGGCTCGGCCGGCCGGGTCAAGGAGGAAGCCCGAGGCGCGACCGAGGACGTGGGCGACCAGGCCACCCAGGCCACCCGGTCGGTCAAGGGCCAGGCCAAGCGGGCGGCCAAGACCACCCGGTCGCGGGCCAGGACCGCCACCCGGAACACCACGTCGGAGGCCCGGACCACCGCCCGGCGCACGGCCGCCCAGGCTCGCCGGCGGACCTCGGCGTAGGCGATCCCCGCCTCAGGCGGGGCTCAGGAGGAATCGTCGGGCGGGGCTTCCTGCTCCACGCCCATCGACGCGGCCACGGCCTGGACCACATCGGCGCGGAAGCGCCGGTGACCTCCCAGGGTGACGGCGCACGCGATACGACCGTCGTTGGCCCAGCGGTTCACCGTCTTGGGCGACACGCCGAGGATGCGAGCCGCCTGTCCCGGCGTGAGGTACGCGGCACCGGTCGACACTGCCATCTGCACCCTCCACAGGTGAGCCCGCCGGGACGAAAGCAACAATTCAGTTTATTCAGACATCGTCACCCAAACCGGCTGCGAAATCAAGGGGCCGGCGCGGAGACCGCCGCCTCCGCCATGGCCATCAGCTCGTCGGGATCGCGGCTGCACGCGGTGGTGGCCACGCCGATGCCGGCGGCCAGGGCCAGGGTCCGGCCGTCGTGGCGGAGTGGCGCCCGGATGCGGTCGGCGATCCGCCGGGCCACCGCCCCCGTGTCCCCGGACGCCGGCAGGGTGAGCAGGAGGGCGAACCGGCGGGGCCCTACCCGCGCCACAGTGTCCTCGGGGCGGACGGCCTCGACCAGGCGGCGGGCCACCTCCACGAGGACCCCGTCGGGGGCGGGGGGCGGGAGCGACCCGCCGACGTCCACCACGACCACGGAGAGCACCGGCGCGGCGGCGTCCCGGGCGGGAACCAGCGCCCGGCGGACCTGGTCGAGGAACAGCTCCCGGTCGGACAGGCCGGTGACCGGGTCGTGCAGGGCGCGCCAGAGGAGCTCGCCCGCCACCTCCTCGTCCGTGGACGGGTCCTCCAGTGGCTCCTCGGCATCGGCGACGGCCGCCGCCTCGGCGGTGAGCAGCTCCCGCTCCAGCTCGTCGGGCGTGACGATCTCGGCGCGAACCAGCTGCCAGTCGGGCAGGCCGGTGCGGCGCAGCACGTCCTTCCACAGCCACATGGCGGAGGACAGGGCCGAGGGCGGGTTGACAGCCCGGACGGGCACCTGGAGGGCGTAGCGGTTGGGGCTGTAGAGGGCGGTCGGTCCGGTCCCCGGCCAGGAACTGACCAGCCGCCTGAAGCTGGAGGCGTCGATCGTCGACCGTCCCCGCTCGTCTGCCGCCTCCAGAAGCACGATCCACTCCCGCGCTCTGGGCTCGCTGCTGGTCACCGTCCACGCCTCCTTCGTTTCTTTGCATCTTCCGCGAAACAGCGACCGCGCCGTCCGGTGCAGCGTACGCGGTGGACGACTGAGACAAAATGACCCAAATGCCGCTATCGGACGGGAGCTGACATCGCTGCCCGGCCCTACCGAGAGTTCGGTACGTGGCTGCGGTCCCGGCGCCTGGCCCGGCGCTGGACCCAGGAGGAGCTGGCTCGCCGGCTGGACTACGACGTCACCTACGTCCGCAAGATCGAGTGGGGCCAGCGGAGGCCGAGCGACGCCTTCCGGGTCCGGCTGGCCCAGGCCCTGGCCGTGCCCGAGGCCAGCCTGCCCCCTTCGGACCGGACCGCCCCCACCACCCCGATCCCCGACCCCGCCGGACCGCTGATCGGGCGCACCGAGGAGGTGGCCGCGGTCATGGCTCTCTTCGACCGGGGGGCCCGGCTGGTGACGCTGCTGGGCGCACCCGGGATCGGCAAGACCCGCATGGCGCTGGAACTGGCGGGCCGCTTCCACGACCGGCTGCCGGGAGGGGCGCGCTTCGTGGCCCTGGCCGGCGTGGCCGAGCCCGCCGGGCTGGCCCCGGCCATCGGTGACGCCCTGGGCATCACCGTGCCCGCCGGCGAGGAGGGGCTGGAGCCCCTGGTGGACGGGCTGCGGGGCCAGGAGATCCTCCTCGTCCTGGACAACTTCGAGCACCTGGCGTCGGCTGCACCCCTGGTGGGCGAGCTCCTGGCCCGGTCGCCGGCTCTACGGGTGCTCGTCACCGGGCGCCAGCCGCTGGAGCTCAGCGCGGAGACCGAGTTCAGCCTGCCGCCGCTGGCCCTTCCCGAGCGGGCCGACGAGCCGCCCGAGCGGCTGGCGGCGGTGGCTGCGGTCGCCCTGTTCGTCGCCCGAGCCGGCCGGGTACGGCCCGGCTTCGTGCTCGACGACTCCAACGCCGCCGCAGTGGCCCAGATCTGCGCCCGCCTGGACGGCATCCCCCTGGCCATCGAGCTGGCCGCCGGGGCGGCGAAGTTCCTCGCCCCGCCGGCGATCCTGGCCCAGCTGGGCCACGGGCTGGACCTGCCGGTGGCCGGGCCCCTCGACGCCCCGGAGCACCACCGGACCCTGCGCAGGGCGATCGGCTGGAGCTTCGACCTCCTCGGCCCCGACGAGCACACCCTCATGAGCCGGCTCGCGGTGTTCGTGGGCGGCTGCAGCCTGGAGGCGGTGGAGGGGGTGTGCCGGCTCCCGCACGAGGAGCACCTGGACCCGCGCGCCGGCGTGCTGGGCTTGGCGGCCAAGAGCCTGGTGGAGCCCCGGCCGGAGGGCGCCGCCACCCGCTTCGAGCTCCTGGAGGCGGTGCGGGCCTACGCCCTGGAGTGCCTGGAGGAGCTCGGCCAGCTCGACCGGCTCCAGTCCCGCCACGCCACGTGGTTCCTCTCGCTGGCGGAAGCCAACGAGCGGCGCCTCACCGGTCCGGAGCAAGCCGAGGCGCTGGCCGTGCTGGAGGCCGACCACGCCAACCTGCGGGCCGCCATCGGTTGGTCGCTCGACCGCGACCCGGGCACCGCCACCCGGCTGTGCGCCGCCCTGTGGCGGTTCTGGTGGATCCGGGGCCACCTGGCCGAGGGCCGGCGCTGGCTGTGTGCCGCGCTGGCCGGGCCCCAAGAGGACGACGCGGCCCACGCCCGGGCCCGCACCGGTGCCGGCGTCCTGGCTCGGACCCAGGGCGACTACACGGCGGCCGTCGACCTGCTGGAGCGGGGGGCTCACTTGTCGCGCTCCATCGACGACCGGGGCGCGCTGGCCCTGGCCCTGCTCAACCTGGGCATCGTGGCCGAGGACCTGGCCCGGCACCATGAGGCCGCCGCCCTGTTCGAGGAGCTGCGCGACGTCTACACCGCCCTCGGCGACGATCGGGGCGTCGGGCACAGCCTGAACTGCCTGGGCACCGTGCGCGTCGCCGAGGGACAGCTGGATGAGGCGGCGCCACTGTACGACGAGGCCCTGTCGATCTTCCGCCAGCTGGACGACGACTGGAGCGTCGCCCTGGTCCTCACCAACCTCGGATGGGTGGCCCGCAAGCAGGGGCGCCGCGCCGTGGCCCGGTCCTGCTACGAGAAAGGGCTGGCCATGTACCGGGCGCTGGGCGACGACCGGGGGGTGGCCCACACCCTCGTCAACCTCGGTCTCGCGGCGCGACCCGAGGCCGGCGGCCGAGAGGTCGCCGGGCTCTTCGAGGAGGCGCTGCTCACCTTCGCCCGGGTGGGCGAGCGGCGCGGCGTGGCGGAGTGCCTGGAGAGGCTCGCCGCGGGCCGGAGCGCGGGAGACCCCGGCGGCGCCGCCGTCCTGCTCGGTGCGGCCGAGACCATCCGCCGGACCATCGGCGCGCCCCTGTGGCCGGATGAGGAGGCTGACCAGGCCCGGGTGGTAGGCGAGCTCCGCGCTGCCCTGGGGGAGGCCGCGTTCGACGCCGGCTGGCAGGCCGGTCGGATCATGCAGCTCGAGGAGGTCGTCGCCGTGGCCTTGACCGAGCGGGACGAGCCTTCTCCGCCTTGACGGGCGCTTTATCCCGCCGGGGTGCCGACCTTCTCCGAGGCCGGCCCGCGCTTGACCAGCGTCGCCGATCCTGCTCCTCGAGGCGCGCAACGGGCGTGCCCGAAGGAGGTCCCGACATGGTTCAGCCGCAGCGGTCGGACACGTTGACCGGCGTTGTCCCCAAGGTGTCCCGGGTCCGCCGTCGCATCACGCGTGTGATCGCGGCCGGAGCGATCGTCGCCGGCACCCTGGCGGTCGCCGGTCCGTCGTGGGCCATCCCGCAAATGGGCTGCTAGACAGGCCCAGCGCGGTCAGACGGGCGCGGCGGCCATGGCCTCGCGGGCCTGGCGCAGGCAGGCCCCCACCCCGTCGTGCCAGGCCAGCTCCTCCGGTGCCGTGCTCAACTCGAGCAGGCACCGGAGGTACTTCTCCCCTCCCAGCAGGGCTCGCCCCAGCAGGTGGTAGGCGTCGGCGGCCAGATCGCTCCAGTACCAGCAGTCGGTGGTCCACGGGCCGCTCCCGTAGAACGACAGCGCCCGCCGGGCAGCGTGCTCGGCGTCGCCGAGGCGGCCTTCGTAGAGGGCGGCCCGGGCCTGGTCGAGGGACCACAGCATGTGGTCGATGTCGGTCTCCACCACCCCTCGGTCCTTGTGCAGCCGGTACCCCCGACCGGTCCAGTGGATGAAGTTCTTGTCGCCCGCCACCCGGCGCAGGCTGTTGGCCAGGGTGCGGATGCTGGCCAACCACCGCCGGGGCTTGTCGTCGCCCCAGAGCTCCTCGCCGATCCGGTCCACCGAGACCGACCGATCGGCGTAGGCCACCAGCAGGGTCAGCATCACCTTCTGCTGCATGGCGCCGATGGGTGCGGCCGCGTGGCCGGTCCGGGCGATCGAGACCCGTTCGAGGACGCAGACCCTGATCTGCGCCTCCCCCACCGCACGCGGTGTTCCACAAAGCTTCTGCGTGCTCACCGTTCCCAGCCTCCTTCACGTCCCGCCGTGCCCGGACAGTCGGAAACCAGGCCCTTGCCTGCCGGGCGGGGTGTGGCCGCGCCACGACGAAGAACCTACTTTCCTACGACCGTTTTGTCCATCTAGGCCGTTTCCTTACCGCCGATCGCCAAAGAAAACCCGGTGGGGCTGGTGGGTCGACGTATCGCCTCCGTACGCCGTATGTTTGGCGCAGCAACGGCGCGGTCGAAAGCTAGGACAGAAGACGGTCATGGACGCTGGGGATGCTGGGGACCCTGAGTATGACGTGTACCTCACACCGGGGGAGGTGGCGCGCCTCCTGCAGGTGTCTCCGAAGACGGTGAGCCGGTGGGCGGACAGGGAGCTGCTTCCCTGCATCGTGACCCTCGGCGGCCACCGGCGGTTCCGCCGCAGCGCGGTGGAAGCCATCAGGCGCGACATCTACGGCGAGGTCGAGCCCGTCGTCGAGGAGCAGGACCACCCGGAGTAGTCGGTTCTCGCGCGGACCGCGCTCAAGGAGTCACCCCGGCCGGCCGATAGCTCGATGTGTTTCTCCAGAGGCCGCAGTGCCGGCCGGGCGACGAGCGCGGCGCGGTCTTCGTCGAGTTCGCCCTGGTCCTGCCCCTGTTCCTGGCCCTGGTGCTCGGCATCTTCACCGGCGGCCACGCCTACTCCGACAAGATCTCGCTGATGGAGGCGGTCCGGGAGGGGGCCCGCTACGGCGCCAGCCTGCCCCTCGGCACC
>JBOGIE010000067.1:0-11158 GCA_050742435.1 Acidimicrobiales bacterium
GAGGCGATGTCGGCGCCCGGCCCGGCGGCGATGAAGTCGTTGTCCTGGTCGCCGAAGAGGATGTCGTTCCCGACGTCGCCGAAGATCCGGTCGACCCCGGGCCCGCCGAAGACCGTGTCGTTTCCGGCTCCTGCCGCGACCTGGTCGTCGCCCCGTCCGGCGTAGATGACGTCGTTGCCACCGAGCCCGGCGATGCGGTCGTTGCCGTCCGAGCCGCAGATGACGTCGTTGCCGGCGGTACCGGTGATGTCACCCGCACCGGAGATGGTGCAGGGCAGCAGGCGGCTCCAATCGCACCGGGTGTCGTCGGTGACGTGCTGGGTGACGTTGAACTGGTTCGAGCCGTTGGCCGCGCTCATGGTGAAGCCCTCGCTCGGGAAGAAGTGCGACCACACGATGCGCTGGCCGTCGGGGGACCATGAAGGGAAGGCGTCGAACTCGTTGTCCGGGCCGGTCAACCGCACCGGGTTGGAGCCATTGGCGTTCATCCGGTAGATCTCGATCTGGAACCCGGTCGGCGACGGGAGGAAGTCCCGCCGGCTGTGGAAGGTGATCCGGGAGCCGTCCGGGGACCAGTGCCCGTGGGCGTCCTCGCCCGGCGTGTTGGTCACATTGGTCTGGACGTCGGCGTTGCCGTCGTTGTTCGCGTCGACCGGCACCATCGTGTAGACCTCGAAGTTCGACACCAGCGTCCCGCCCGGCGGGACGAAGCTGTCCCGGTTCGTGGTGAAGGCGATCCGGTCCCCGTTGGGCGACCAGTGGGCGAAGCTGTCCTGGAAGTTGTTGTTGGTCATGCGCCGCACGTCGGTGCCGTCGATCCTCATGGTGAAGATCTCCAGCGAGCTGTGCCCGGGCCCGGCGGGCGCGAGGAACCGGGCGGACTGGAAGGCCAGCCTGGTGCCGTCGGGGCTGAATGTCCCGGGCCGGTCCTCGCCCGGCGTGAACGTCAGCTGCCTCAGCCCGCTGCCGTCCTGGTACATGATCCAGATGTCCTGGTCGCCGGCCCGGGTGCTGGTGAAGGCGATCCGGGTGCCGTCGGGCGACATGGTGGCTTCCAGGTCGGCGGCCGGGTGGTTGGTCAGGTTCCGGGGATTGCTGCCGTCGGGGTTGAAGGAGAAGATCTCCGAATCCCCGGTCCTCGAGCTCGAGCACAGGATGGGGCCGTTGCGCCCAGGGAAGGCGGCCGTGGCCGGGTTCACCGACACGACCGTGAGCGACCCCAGCAGGGCAGACACGCCGAGCCCGGTCGCCACCCGCCTGCGCTGCCAGCCGATCTTCGCCATCCTGCGACTCCTTCGCTTCGTCGAGGTCCCACCGGAAGCCGCCCGCCGACTCTCCCAGCCGAACGTCGAACCTACCGACGCCGGTGGAAGGACTCAATACGTGCGAAGCACACCTACTCACGACGGAGATACCTCGCCGGGAGTAGTCGGGGCGCCTCCCGCCGGCCGACGACGGCCGCCATGGCCTGTCCTACCGTGGAGCCGTGACCCGCCGACCGTGGGCCGGTGACGCGGCCCTCGCCCTGGCCATCGGAGTGGTCCAGGTGGCCGGCACGTACCTCGCCGGCCGGCACCAGACCGAGCGGGAGCCCTTCGACGTGGTGGCCGGGCTGCTGCTGGCCGCCGGCCCGGCCGCCCTCGCCGTGCGGCGCCGGTACCCGGTGGCCGTCCTCCTGGCCACCTTCTCGACCACGCTCCTCTATGCCGACCTCGGGTACCCACGGGGGCCGATCTTCTTCGGCCTCATCGCCGCCCTCCTCACCGCCATCGTGGAGGGCCACCGGGTGGTCGCCTGGGGCACCCTGGGTGTGGGGTACGTCGCCTTCCTCTTCGTGGACGGGGAGCCGCCCGGCTGGGTGGCGGCGGCCGGGCTGGCGGCATGGCTGCTGGTGCTGGCCGGGGCCGGCGAGGGACTGCGCATCCGCGGCGACCGGGCCGAGGAGGTGGCCCGTCGCCGGGACGACGAGGCCCGGCGGAGGGCGGGCGAGGAGCGGATGCGCATGGCCCGGGAGCTGCACGACGTGCTGGCCCACGACATCTCCCTCATCAACGTCCAAGCGGGCGTGGCCCTGCACCTCATCGACGAGCAGCCCGACCAGGCCCGCACCGCGCTGGCGGCCATCAAGGCGGCCAGCAAGGACGCCCTGGGCGAGCTGCGGTCGGTGCTCGACGTGCTGCGCCAGGGCGACGAGGGCCCGCCCCGCGCCCCCACGGCCGGCCTGGAGGACCTCGACCGGCTGGTGTCGGGCGCCACCGCGGCCGGCATCGACGTGCGGGTGGTCACCGAGGGCACGCCCCGCCCCCTGCCGCCCAGTGTCGACCTGGCCGCCTTCCGCATCGTGCAGGAGGCGCTCACCAACGTCACCCGCCACGCCGGCCAGGCCACGGCCACCATCTTGCTGAGCTACGGCGACGACGGCCTCACCATCCAGGTCGACGACGACGGGCGCGGGCCATCCCCGAACGGCGTGGTCACGGGCGGCACCCGGAGCGGGGGACAGGGCAGCGGAAGCGGGATCCGGGGCATGAAGGAGCGGGCCGCGGCCCTCGGCGGGGCGCTGGACGCCGGGCCCAGGCCGGGTGGCGGGTTCCGGGTCACGGCCTCGCTGCCGGCATGATCCGCGTCGTCCTGGCCGACGACCAGGTCCTGGTGCGGGCCGGCTTCCGGGCCCTGCTCGACGCCCAGGCCGACATCGAGGTAGTGGGCGAGGCCGGCGACGGCGACGAGGCGGTGCGGGTCACCGTCCAGGAGCGGCCCGACGTCGTCCTCATGGACATCCGCATGCCCGGGCGGGACGGGCTGGAGGCCACCCGGGCCATCGCCGCCGACGACCGGCTGGCCGGCGTGCGCGTCGTCATCCTCACCACCTTCGAGCTCGACGAGTACGTCTTCGAGGCCATCCGGTCGGGCGCCAGCGGCTTCCTGGTCAAGGACACCGAGCCGGTCGAGCTCCTGCGGGCGGTGCGGGCGGTGGCTGCCGGCGACGCCCTGCTGTCGCCCGGCGTCACCCGCCGGCTCATCGGCGAGTTCGCCAGCCGGGCGAAGGAGCCGGCCCTGGCCCCCGAGCTGGCGCGGCTCACCGACCGGGAGCGCGAGGTCATGGCCCTGGTCGGCGCCGGCCTGACCAACGAGGAGATCGCCGGGAAGCTGTTCATGAGCCCCGCCACGTCGAAGACCCACGTGAGCCGGGCAATGGTGAAGCTGGGCGCCCGTGACCGGGCCCAGCTGGTGGTCTTCGCCTACGAGTCCGGCCTGGTCCGGCCGGGCTGGAGCGGGTAGCCCTACCACCGTCGGCGTAGGCGGGAAGCCTCCGCCCGGGGGACGACCGCAACTGCCTCCGCGCCGACGATGGGCGCATGACAACCATCACGACAGCGACGCGTGTGGCGGCGAGGGCCGTGCACGCCACCAAGATCTACGGGTCGGCGGAGGCCGGGACCGAGGTGCGGGCCCTGGACGACGTGACCGTTGACCTCCCCGGCGGCTGGTTCACCGCGGTGATGGGCCCGTCGGGGTCGGGGAAGTCGACGCTGATGCACTGCGTCGCCGGCCTCGACTCGCTCACGTCGGGCCAGGTGTACCTGGGGGCCCTCGACCTGGGCGCCCTGTCCGACAAGGAGCTGACCCTCGTGCGGCGTGAGCAGGTCGGGTTCGTGTTCCAGGCCTTCAACCTGGTGCCCACGCTCTCGGCGCTGGAGAACATCACCCTGCCGCTGGATCTGGCGGGCACCAAGCCCGACCGGGACTGGCTCGACTCGGTGGTCGCCACCGTCGGCCTCGGCGACCGGCTCTCGCACCGGCCCTCGGAGCTCTCGGGCGGCCAGCAGCAGCGGGTCGCCGTGGCCCGGGCCCTGGCCAGCCGGCCGCAGATCGTCTTCGCCGACGAGCCCACAGGCAACGTGGACTCCAAGGCCGGGGCCGAGATCCTCGGGTTCATGGCCGCCGCCGTACGGGACATGGGCCAGACGGTGGTGATCGTGACCCACGACCCGGTCGCCGCGTCGTACGCCGACTCGGTGATCTTCCTGGCCGACGGCCGGGTGGCCGGCCACCTCGACGACCCGACCCCGCAGACCGTCCTCGACTCGCTCACGTCGCTCAAGGGGTGATGACCGTGCGCAATGTCATGCTCAAAGGGTTGCTGGCCCACAAGAGGAGGTTCGCCGGCACCTTCCTCGCCGTCTTCCTCGGCATCGCCTTCCTGTCCGGCACGCTGGTCCTGGGCGACACCCTCCGGGCCAACTTCGACACCCTCTTCGCCAGCGCCAATGCCGGCACCGACGCCGTGGTCCGCAGCGCCTCGACGATCCAAGCCGGCGGCGGCCGGGGCCCGGACATCGAGGGCCGTTCCCTCGTGCCCAGCGCCCTGGCCGACCGGCTCCGCGGCGTGCCCGGGGTGGCCGCAGCCGAACCGTCGATCGAGGGCTACGGCCAGCTGATCGGTGCCGACGG
This sequence comes from Acidimicrobiales bacterium, assembly GCA_050742435.1. Classification (GTDB taxonomy): domain Bacteria; phylum Actinomycetota; class Acidimicrobiia; order Acidimicrobiales; family AC-14; genus CADCTB01. Next base: position 4,456 of record JBOGIE010000067.1, read on the forward strand.
CCAGGCGGTCGGAGGCAACGGCCCGCCCCGCCTGGCCGGCAACTGGATCACCGATCCCGAGCTCAACCCCTACAAGCTGGTGGAGGGCCGCGCCCCCCGGTCGCCCGAGGAGGTCGTGCTCAACCGGGGTGCGGCCCAGGCCGGCGAGCTGGCCGTGGGCGACACGACCATCGTGCAGACTCCCGAGCCCGTCCGGGTGACGGTGGTCGGCATCGCCACCTTCGGGAACGACGACGGCCTGGGCGCCACCACCTTCACCGCCTTCACCCTGGCGGGAGCTGAGACCCACGTGACCAAGCAGCCGGGGATGGCGTCCAGCATCGTCGTGCGGGCCGCCCCGGGTGTGGACCAGGGCGACCTGGCCATCCGCCTGCGCACGGTCGTGGGGGAGGGCGTGGAGGTCTTGACCGGCGCCCAGTTCACGGCCGAGACCACCGACGAGATCGGCCGCCAGTTCCTCGACCTGTTCACCACCTTGCTCACCGTGTTCGCCGGCGTGGCCCTGCTGGTGGCTAGCTTCAGCATCTACAACACGTTCTCGATCCTCGTGGCCCAGCGCAGCCGGGAGTCGGCCCTGCTGCGGGCGCTGGGCGCGGCCCGTTCACAGATCGTGACGGCGGTGGTCGCCGAGGCGGTGCTGGTCGGGCTGGTGGCATCGGCGGCCGGCCTGCTGGGCGGGGTGGCCATCGCCGGCCTGCTCAAGGGCCTGTTCGACAGCTTCGGCTTCGCCCTGCCCGCCGGTGGGCTGGTGTTCGGCGGCGGCACCGCCCTCACCTGCATGGTGGTCGGGGCGACCGTCACCCTGGCCGCCGGCGCCTTCCCCGCCGTGAAGGCGTCGCGGGTGGCACCGATCGCCGCCCTGCGGGAGACCGCCGCCGAGTCGCCCGGGACGTCGACCGCCCGGGCCGTCGCCGGGGCGGTGCTCGGCGCCCTCGGGGTGGGCGTGGTCCTCGCCGGCGTGCTGGGGGACGGGGCCTTGGCCCTGGCCGGCCCGGGCGCGGTGCTGACCATGGTCGGCGTGGTCGTGTTCGGCCCGGTCGTGGCCCGGCCGGTGGCGGCCATCGTCGGCTGGCCCCTCCCCCGCCTGCGGGGCGTGACCGGCGGCCTGGCCCGGCAGAACGCCATGCGCAACCCCCGGCGCACGTCCGGCACCGCGGCCGCGCTCATGGTCGGCGTCGGGGTCGTCACCCTGTTCACGGTGTTCGCCGCCTCCATCCGCACGTCGATCGACGACACCGTCTCCCGGTCCTTCGGTGGCGACCTGGTGGTCAACACCGGCAGCTTCGGCGGCGGCGGGCTCACCCCGGCGCTGGCCCGGGACATCGCCGCCCTGCCCGAGGTGCGCACCGCGGTCGGCCTGGGCCAGGGGGCGGTCGAGGTCGACGGTCGGGGTCGCCGGGTCACCGTGGCCGACGTGGGATCGCTGGGCGACGTGCTGGACCTCGACGTGCAGGAAGGTGCGCTGGAACGCCTCGGCGCCACGCAGGTGGCGGTGTCGACCGACGAGGCCGAGGCCCGGGGTTGGACGGTCGGTACCCGCGTGCCGGTGCGCTTCGTCGACGGGGCCGCCGCCGACTTCACCGTGGGCGCCATCTACGAGGTGGGCGACGTGGCCGGCGACCACCTCCTCAGCCGCCAGGCGTGGGCGCCCCACGCCGGCCAGGACGTCGACAGCCAGATCCTGGTCGGGCTCGAGCCCGGCGTCGACCTGGCCGCCGGCAAGGCCGCGGTCACGGCCGTCACCGACGCCACCGGGGGCGCCAACGTCCTCGACCGCGAGGAGTACGTGGCCTCGGTCGCCCAGGGCGTCGACATGATGCTGGGCATCGTCTACGTCCTGCTCTTCCTGGCCATCCTCATCGCCCTCATGGGCATCGCCAACACCCTGTCGCTGGCCATCCACGAGCGGACCAGGGAGCTGGGCCTGCTGCGGGCGGTCGGCCAGACCCGCGGCCAGGTCCGTTCCATGGTGCGGTGGGAGTCGGTGATCATCGCCCTGTTCGGGACGGTGGGCGGGTTGGCCCTGGGCGTGTTCCTGGGGTGGGCCCTGGTGCAGGCGGCCTCGGCCGCCGGCTTCGCCACCTTCGCCGCCCCGGCCGGCCAGCTGGCCGTCGTGCTGCTGGCCGGGGCGGTGGCGGGGGTGCTGGCCGGGCTGGGCCCGGCCCGGCGGGCGGCCAGGCTTGACGTGCTGGACGCCATCGCCACGTCGTAGCCGGCCACCCGTCCGTACAGTCGCCGGTCATGCCGCCGCCGACCGAGGAACAGATCGCCGCCCGCCAGCGCTGGGTGGTCGACTCGCTCGAGCGGCGCATGGCCATCGTCGAGGGGCTGGTGGAGAGCAGCCGCCAGCCCCTCGACTGGCTCTCGCTCCAGCGCCAGGTGCGCACCTTCGCCGGCTTGGCCAGCCCCTCGGCTCCGTTCCGGCCTCGCTCGGATGCCCTGGCCGCGGCGTTCGACGGCCACCTGGCCCGGCTCCAGGAGCTGGAGGCCGGCGCGGCCAAGGAGCTGGCCGCCGTCGATCCCGACGCCCTGGCCGAGGCCCGCGGCCGGCTCGGCCTGCGCCTGGCCGTGATCGGCAAGGGCGGGGCGGGCAAGACGGTGCTCTCCTCCACCCTGGCCCGCACGCTGGCCCGGCGGGGCCGCAAGGTCTTCGCCGTCGACCTCGACACCAACCCTGGCCTGGCCTTCAGCCTGGGCATCCCGGTCACCGAGGCCGGCCTGCCGCCCGAGGCGCTGGAGGAGCAGCCCGCCGCGCCGTACGGCTGGCAACTGTCCGGTCAACTGACGCCCGACGAGGCGGTCGAGCGCTTCGCCGCCCCCGGCCCCGACGGCATCCGGTTCCTGGGCCTGGGCAAGATCGGCGGGGTCGACAAGGAGCAGGCCCGGCGGTCGGTGGCCGCCATCCGCCAGATCCTGCAGGGGTTCAGCGCCCCCGACGTCGACGTGATCGCCGACCTGGAGGCCGGCCCCACGACCCCGTTCGAGGGCTACCACGACTTCTCCACCGACGTGGTCGTCGTCGTGGGGCCCGCCTGGCGCTCGGCCATGACCGCCCGCCGCCTCCTGCCCATGGTCGGCGACCGGCGCACGACGATCGTGGCCAACCGGTTCCGGGACGAGCCCGACCACCCTGGGCTGGCGCCGGCCATCCGCGTCCCTTTCGACCCCGACCTGACCCAGGCGGAGCGCGAGGGCCGGTCGCCGTTCGACGCCTGCCCCGACTCGCCCGCCGTCCAGGCCATTGGGCGCCTGGCCGACCTGCTGCTGGAGCAGGCGGCTCAGCCCCGGGCCGAGGTGTAGGCGGCCCGGACCTCGGCCGCGGTCGAGGGGTCGATCGACGGGTCCGCCCGGCGGCCGGCGGCCCGGACCTCGGCCCAGCACCGGGCGACGGTGTCGACCGGCCGGCCGGTGGCCGCGGCCGCAGCCTGGACCGCGGCGCCCACGGCCACCCACTCGGTCGCCGGAGCGGGGACGTCGACCGGCCGCGACGAGAGGTCGGCCAGGAGGTGGGCGAACAGCGGGGTGCGGGCCCCTCCACCCACCACTGCGATCCGGCCGGTGGTCGCCACGCCCGCCGCGGTGAGGGCGTCCAGCCCGTCGAGCAGCGAGCAGACGACGCCCTCGAACGCGGCCCGGGCGATCTGGGCCCTGGTGGTCGAGGTCCGCAGCCCGCACAGGGTTCCGGTGGCGTCGGGCCGGTTGGGCGTCCGCTCGCCGTCGAAGTGGGGGACCAGCACCACGCCGCCGGCGCCGGGCGGCTCGCCCCCGGCCAGCACCTCGAGCACGCTGCGGTCGACCCGCAGGAGCGACGCGGTCCAGTCCGTGATCCTGGTGCAGTTCAGGGTGCAGACCAGGGGCAGGAACCGGCCGGTGGCGTCGGCGAAGCCGGTCACCAGCCCGCGGGCGTCCGCCGTCGGCCCATCCGACACCGCGAACACCGTGCCGCTCGTCCCCAGGGACACCGCGACATCGCCCGGCCGCAACCCGAGGGCCAGGGCGGCGGCCATGTTGTCGCCCGTCCCGCAGGCGACGACCGCGCCCGGCGCCAGCTGCCGCGCCTCCCCGGCCGCCTCGTCCGGCCCGAGGACACGGGGCAGCATGGCCGCCAGATCCCGCTCGCCGTCGACCAGGGCCAGCAGGTCGGCCCGCACGACGCTCTCGGCCGGCGACCACCAGCCGGTGCCCGAGGCGTCGCCCCGGTCGGTCACCGCCTGGTCGGGGCGGTTCGTCAGCCACCACGTCAGCCAGTCGTGGGGGAGGAGGACCCGGGCCAGCCGCGCCCAGGCGTCCGGCCGCTCGGCCCGCAGCCAGGCCAGCTTGGTGATGGTGAAGGAGGCGGTCGGCACCGAACCGCACGCCGCGGCCCAGGCCTCGGCCCCGAGGGCGGCCACCAGCTCGGCGGCCTGGGGCGCCGACTCCGTGTCGTTCCACAGCTTGGCCGGATGCAGGGGGTGCCCACCCTCGTCGAGCGCCACCAGCCCGTGCTGCTGGCCGGCTACGGACAGGGCGGCCACCTTGGGCGACCCCGCCGCCTCCCACGCCCGCCACAGGGCGTCCCACCACGCCTGGGGGTCCTGCTCGCTGCGGGGCGGTGAGACCGGAGGGTGCGGCGCCGTCCCGGTGGCGACGACCGTGCCGTCCTCGGCGTCGCACACCACCACCTTGCACGACTGGGTCGACGAGTCGACCCCCGCCACGAGCACCGCTACCGCACGCCCAGGATGTGCTCCACGGTCAGCTGGTCGAGTCGCTCGTGGCCGTAGTGCTGGGCGGCCAGCACCGACTCGTCCAGCTCGGAGACGTGGGCGCGCAGGGCGGCGGCCGACCCGTCGCCGACCGAGGTGGGCACGTGCAGACCAGGGACCCGGGCGGCGACCATGGCGTCCTGCACCTCGGGGTCGGCGTCGAAGCGGGCCGCCCGCTCGGCCAGCATGAGGTAGGTGCGCATGCAGCCCCGGGCGAACTCCCACACGCCCTCCGGGCCCTCGGTGCGGTAGGGGTGGGCGTCGAAGTGGCGCATGCCGTCCCACCCCGAGCCCTCCAGCAGGCGGACGAGGAAGAAGGCGTCCTTGAGCCCCTCGCTGCCGAAGCGGAAGTCCTGGTCGAACTTGCCGGCCACCTGGGCGTTGAGGTCGATGTGGAAGAGCTTGCCGGCCCACAGGGTCTGGGCCACCCCCTGGTGGAACGACAGGCCCGACATAGTCTCGTGGGCGAACTCCGGGTTGAGCCCCACCATCTCGGGGTGCTCCAGCCGGTCGATGAAGGCCAGGGCGTGCCCGACCGTGGGCAGCAGCAGGTTCCCGCGCGGCTCGTTGGGCTTGGGCTCCAGCGCGAACCGGATGGCGTAGCCCCGCTCCAGGACGAAGGCACAGAGGAGGTCGAGGGCCTCCTTGTAACGGTCGAGGGCGGCGGACACCGGCTTGGCCGCGTCGGCCTCGCTCCCTTCCCGCCCGCCCCACAGCACGTACACGCCCGCCCCCAGCTCCACGCCCAGCTCGATGGCGTCGAACGTCTTGGCCACGGCGAACCGGCGCACCTCGGGGTCGTTGGCGGTGAACGCCCCTTCCTTGAACACCGGCCGGCTGAAGAGGTTGGTCGTGGCCATGGGCACGTGCATGCCGGTCTCGTCGAGGGCCCGTCGGAACCGCTTGACGATGCGCTCCCGCTCGGCGGCCGATGTCCCCGCCGGGACCAGGTCGTTGTCGTGGAAGTTCACCCCGTAGGCGCCCAGGTCGGACAGCCGGTGCACGGCCTCGACCGGATCCAGCGGGGGGCGGACCTCCTGGCCGAACGGATCCCGCCCGGGGTTGCCCACCGTCCAGAGCCCGAAGGTGAAGTAGTGCTCGGGTCGGGGTTCGTAGGGGTCGGTCACTTGGGTCACGCTCCCTCGAGAAGGTGGCGGCAGGGCGCCACGGTGTTGGGATCCGGATGGTCGTCGGCACCGGTCAGGTCGACGGTCGCGCTGGCCCGCACGCCGTCCCACGACCCGCCGACCAGGAACGTCACCGCGCCGGGCTCGACCACGAACCGCCCGTCCCGCCCGGTGAAGCCCAGCCGCCCGGCCGGGATGTCGAACACCACGCGGCGGGCCTGGCCGGGCTCCAGGGCGACCCGGGCGAAGGCCACCAGCCGGCGCTCGGGCTGGCCCACCGACGTGACCTCGTCGCGCAGGTAGACCTGCACGACCTCGTCGCCCGACCGCGGGCCGGTGTTGGCCACGGTGACGGCCAGCCGCACCGGCTCCGCCGTCGAGCCGGACGTGACGACCAGGTCGGCGTAGTCGAACGTGGTGTAGGAGAGGCCGTGGCCGAAGCAGAACAGGGGCTCGGCCGGCTCGTCCACGTACGGTCCCCACAGCTGGCTGCGCCCCCCGCCCTTGTGGTGGCCCGAGCCCACGCCCACCTGCCCGGCGGTGCGCAGCAGGGAGACCGGAAGCCGTCCGGAGGGCGACGTGCGACCGGTGAGGACGTCGGCGATCGCCGAACCACCCTCCTCGCCCGGCACCCAGGACAGCAGCAGGGCACCGGCCTGGGCCGCCTCCTCGGTCAGGGCGTGGGCCCGGCCGGAGAGGACGACCACCACGGTCGGCGTGCCGGTGCCGGCCACCTCGGCCACCAGCCGGCGCTGGCCGGGCGGCAGCTCCAGATGGGCGACGTCGCGCAGCTCTCCCGACGTCGCCGCCCGGGTCACGCCCGACAGCCCG